>CAYYIA010000059.1:0-8939 GCA_964471875.1 uncultured Acidimicrobiia bacterium | reverse complement strand
CACGGCTGTGCCTGGTGCTGCGTTGGAGCTGTCGACCCCCGCGTTGGCGCAGATGAATCCGTGCTTGGTGCGGGCGATGACGAGGTCGCCACGCCGCCGAATCACCTCGACCGCCTCGCGCAGCACCAGGTCCCGGTAGGCGCGTTCCTCGTCACCGGCCAGGGTGACGACCGCACCCTCCGCCTTCGAGACCACCTTGTGGGTGACGACCACCACGTCGCCGATCTGGACGGTGAGACCGGCCTTGGCGATCGCGGCGAACAGGAGGGCGGGGAGGTCGTCGCCGGTGGACACCTCCGGAATCCCGGGGAGCGGGTAGATCGTGAGTGGGTTCATGTGAGCCCCATGATGAACG
Organism: uncultured Acidimicrobiia bacterium; assembly: GCA_964471875.1. Lineage (GTDB taxonomy): Bacteria > Actinomycetota > Acidimicrobiia > Spongiisociales > UBA11373 > UBA11373. The sequence continues at coordinate 8,584 of CAYYIA010000059.1, read as the reverse complement.
AAGCCAGCCGAGCCGCGTCGTCGCGTCGGGCGATCCGGGTGTCGGTGGCGTGCAATGCGACTTCGCCGTCGTGGTCGGTCACATCCCCGGCATCTCCGCTGTCGATGACGAGATCGGTGAGCAAGCCGCGGTAGGCGGCGAGCACTCCGGCGGTGCCGGGGGGCAGCCCGAGCGAGGCCATGACCCGATGGGCGGGCCCCTTGAGTGCCACTCCGGCGAAGAGCGGGCTGATCGCCAGGACTCGCCGCGCCGCCGCCACGGCGTCGCGCACCCCGGGCACCGCCAGGATCGGCCACACCGACAGCGGTGGGTTCGAAGGGGCGATGACGACCAGGTCGGCTGCGGCGATGGCATCGAGCACGCCCGGCGCCGGGACGCTCAACCCCGCACCGGTGTACTCGATCGACGCCACCTCGTCGCGCTGGCGCCGGTAGACGAAGTACTCCTGGAAGCCGAGCCAGGCACCGGTGGTGGTCTCGATGTGGGTGCGGAGGGCGCCGTCGGTGACGGGGATGACACGGCGGGTGATGCCGAGGAGCATCGCGGTCTGGGCCACGATCGATGACAGCGCCTCACCGGCGTCGAGGGCTCGGGTACGGGCGAGACACAGCGCCAGGTCCGTGTCGCCGAGGCGGAACGTGGTGTCCTCGCCCTCGGCGGCGAGTCTGTCCATGACCGTGAAGGTGTCGCCGGCGAGCCCCCAGCCTTCGGGGCCTTCTCGGTCGGCGAGGGTGTACAGCACGGTGTCGATGTCCGCCGAGACGTGCACCCCGTGGATGCGCTCATCGTCACCGACGTTGACGACGATGGTGAGCGCTCCCGGCGGGAGCACCGAATCGAATCCCCGGGCGGCCCGAGCCCCCCCGACGCCACCGGCGAGCACCGTCACCGTCGTCATCCGATGCCCTCCGTAGAATGGCGACCCGCATGTCCACCGAACCCGCCACCGCTCGATCCGCCGCGCCCCGAGTGGTCGCCGTCGTCACGGCCGACGATCCCCAACTCCTGGGACCGTGTCTCGAGGCGGTCGGACGGCAAGTCTATGGGCCGGTGCGGGTCATCGTCGTCGGCGGCGAGGACGAGGTGCGGCGCGTCGCCGGCGAGCGCGAGGCGATGTGGCGTCCCAATCTCCGTGCCGTGTACGACGCCATCGGCGCAGATGTCGATTACGTGTGGGCGCTTCGCCAGCGTGCCCGGCCCGAACCCGGGGCGTTGGCGGCATTGGTCCACGACGGGACGCGGGTGGATGCCTCGGTGGCGGGGTCCAAAGTCGTCGAAGCGGCCAATCCCGAGGTCCTGGTGTCCGTGGGATATGCCACCGATGTGTTCGACGGCCCGTTCACCGGCCTCCAGGCCGGCGAGCTCGACCAGGCGCAATTCGATGTCATCCGCGACGTCGCCGCGGTCTCCGACACCTCGATGCTGATCCGGCGCGACCTGTTCCGGGGGCTCGGCGGGGTGGATCCCACAATGCCTCCCACGTCCGCCGCGGTCGACTTCTGCCAGCGGGCGCGCCTGCGCGGCGGACGCGTCGTGGTGATCCCTTCCAGCGTCGTTCGCTACGAGGGGCCCGACCCGGCGCCGCGTTGGCGTGAGCGAGCCGGAGAGACGCGAGCGATGATCAAGGCGTACTCGCCGCTCACGCTGTTCTGGGCAATTCCCGTGGCGTTTCTCGTCGGCCTCGCCGAAAGCGTGCTGGGGATCTTCATCGGCAGGTTCGCGCTTCCCGGAGTGCTGGCCGCAGGGGTGTGGAACCTCGTCCATCTCCCCTCGGCGCTCAAGGCGCGGTTCCAGGCCAGGCGGGGGAGGGTGGTCGGCGACGAGGAGCTGTTCCGATACCAGATCAACGGGTCCACCCGCCTGCGAGCGCTATGGGACGAGGTCGCCGAGAAGGTGCGGGCGCGATTCCCCGAAGGGGTGCTGTCGGGCTTCGCCGATGCCGTGGAGGCGGGACAGCAGCGAATCCGCAATCCGGGGTTCTTCGTCGGGTTCCTCGTCGTGGTGTTTGCGTTCATCGCCACCCGGGAGGTCTGGTCCGAACGGCTTCCCATCGTCGGGTACTCATTGCTCCCGCCCGAGTCTCCGACCGCGGCGCTCGGGGCTTACGCCGGGGGATGGAACCCGGCGGGCTTGGGTTCCCCCGAAGTCCTCCGCCCCCAGGTGGCGATCACCGCGCTCGTGCAATTCCTCACGCTGGGACGCGGGGGTGCCGCAGTAGCCCTGATCACGCTGGCGTCGTTCGTGCTGGGGGCGTTCGGGATGAGTCGGCTGGTGCGGATCTGGCGGGTGGGGCCCACCGCGGGGCTCGTCGCCGGGGTCGTGCTGATGGCGGGTCCCGGAATGGTGGCCGTGACCGACGCCACCCATTGGAGCGCGATTCCCGCCATCGCCGCCCTCCCGTGGGCGGTGAGCATCGTCATCGCCGCAGGGCCGACCATCGCCACGGTTGCGGCCACTGCCCTGCTCATCGGTTGCGCCGCAGCCTTCGCTCCGGCAACCATCGTCGTGCCACTGCTTGCCACACTGCTGTGGGGGGTGGTCGGCGTGGGCCAGCGCCTCCGTTCGGTGGTGCGCGCCGGTTTGGCCACGGTGGCCGCTGCCGCCTTGCTCATGCCCTGGGTGCTGTACGCCAACCCGGGGGATGTTCTCGGCGGCGGCACGGCGGCGTACTGGAAGCCAAGCGTGTGGGTGATCGGGTTCATCGTGGCCGCCGGCGCCGGGGCCGCCCTCACCGCCGATCGGGTGCTGACGTCGCTCGCCTCGTGGGGCGGCCTGCTCGTCGTCCTCGGTGCCATCGCAGCTCGGTCGGGGGATTTCGGGGGCGGGGCGGAGACATCCGTGCTCGGATTGGCGATGGTGTCGTTGGGCACCGCGGCCATTGTGGGCGCGGCCATCGACGCCGGGCTGCGCCGGCGGGTCTGGGGTGGTTCGGCGGCGATCGGAGCCCGGGTCGGCCTTGTCGCGGCGTTCCTCCTCGTGGTCTCCACGCTCGGCCTCGCCGCGCCGGGACGCGCCGGGCTGCCTGCCGATCAATTCGGGTCCTCGTTCCGGTTTGCGGTCACCGGCGATGCGAGGGCCAACCGGATCCTGCTCTTCGGCCCGGCGGACACGCTGCCCGGCGAGTCCCGAACCCTCGATGGCCTCGGGTATCGGGTGATCGTGGCTCCCTACCCCCGAACCTGGGAGGCCGACCTCAACGAGCCCCGTCTCGGCGATGATGCCCTCGAGGCGCTGCTCCTGAGCATTCTCGACGGGGAGGTGCGCCGTGCAGGCAGCGCCCTCGCCGAGTTCGGTATCGCCTGGATCGCCTTCACCGAGCCGAGTCCGCTCGAGTTGCTGTTCGAGGCGCAGCTCGACCTGGTGCCGTTGCGTTCGTTCGACTTCCCGGTCTTTCGCAATGAGATCCCGGCGTCGTCGGCGCAATCCGCCGACGGTTCGCCGTGGCTGGCGGCGGGCACCGGATACCGCGCTCCGGATGCGGCGGCCGGTGCGGTCAGGATCGCCTCCAACGGCGATAGCCGCTGGGGTCCCGGTTCCTGGGAGCAGGACGGTTGGGCGAACCGCATCGTCGATGGCGGCTCCCGCGTCGGGTTCCCCGCCTATGGTCCCCGCCGGTTGATGGCCATCGCCTCGGCGCTCTGGGGCCTGGCGCTCGTCGGGATGTGGATGGTCACCCGGCGCCGGAGGTCGAAGCCATGAGACGCATGCTGACCTTCGCGTTGATCGTGGCGTGCGCCATCATCGCGGCGGTGTTGCCTCCGCCGCCTCCCGCCGCGGTGCCGTTGGCCGGGGTGGTGATCGATCGGCCAGGTATCGAGTCGCCGCTCGACGCCAGCATCTGGTACTGCGCATGGGCGCAGGCCAATGCCGAGCGGGACTCGGTGATGGCTGTGGCGTCGATGACCCCTGCCGAAGCCGAGTTCACGTTCCCGGTCGCCATCCCCGGCGAACCGGCCGATACCGCGCTCGTCGCCACACTCGGCCCCGGGGCGGCCGTCGTCACGCTCTCCGACGTCGCCCAGCGAGGCGATTCGCCGTCGTTCGTCGAGTTCAGTGATGGCCCCGCTGCCGCTGCGGTGACGGTGATCGGCGACATCGTCTCGTCGGATCAATGCGTCTCGCAGGGGCCCGATGAGTGGTTCTTCGCCGGCGGTTCCACGATGACCGGAGAGACGCTCGTGTTGCGTCTGTTCAACCCCTTCCCTGAGGTGGCGAAGGTCACCGTGACGGGCTTTTCCGAGATCGGGGTCGAGGCCCTGGGCACGCTGCGATCGATCTCCGTGAATCCCCGGTCGTGGCGTGACATCCCCTTCGAGGAGCTGCTCCGGCAGCGGCAGAACCTGATCCTTTCGGTGCGCTCCGAAGAAGGCCTCGTGGTTCCGGCGATGTCGTTCCGCCTGGGAACGGATGAGGCGTGGTGGGGCGGGACCGGCTTGTCGAATGAATGGGAGTTCCCGGTGACGCAAGCCGAGGGCACCGATGCCGCCCTTGTCATCGCCAACCCGGGTGCCTCCACCGTCGATGTCACCATCGATCTGTTCGGCACCGAGGCTTCGTTTCCCGCGGCGTTCACCCTGACCGTCAGCCCGCAGACCCCGGTCCGGGTCGCGCTCTCCGAAATCGGCGCCGACGTGCTCGGTGCCCGTGTCTCCGCCTCCGGACCGGTGGCGGCCGGCGTCGTCGGCGTCGGCCCGGCCGGCACCGCAGTGACCACCGGAGTCGCCGAGCCGTCCCCGGTATGGCTCCTTCCCGGTCTGCGCACGCAAGGGCTCGAAACCGGAGCGCTGTGGCTGCTCAACACCTCCGACGAGCCGATCTCGGTCACCGTCGGTGTGCTCACCGGATCCGACATCTTCAACTCTCGCCAGGTGGTCGAGCCCGGGCGCCTTGTGGTGATCCCCGTGACCGACGAGGACGCCTTGGGCTACATCGCCTCTGCGGCCGAATCGTTCTCGGCGGGGTGGACCGTGCGCGGACCATCCGGAATCGCGTTCGCCACCGGCGTGGCCGTACCCGATGCGTGACACCGCGGTGCGCATCGTCGTCGCCGCCGCGGCGACTGCGGTGGGCCTGGCGGTGGCGCTGCGCGCCCGGGCCGTGGAGCGGCGTTCGGCAGCAGCCGCCCCGCTCGATCTCACGGGGTTTCCGGGGAGACTCGTGCTCTTCACCGATGCCGGGTGTCGCCGCTGCGATCAGGCGAAGGCGGTGCTGACGGCCGCCGGTGCCGAGTTCACCGAAGCGGCCTTCGATCGTGAGCCCGAGCGCCTGCGAGCGGCCGGCATCACTGCCGTGCCGCTGCTCGTCGGCAGGGACCCGTCCGGTGCCGAAGTGGGGCGAGTCGCCGGCCGGCTGGGTCGTCGGTCGCTCGATCGCCTCCTGGCCCGGATGGAGCGTTGAGGCTCTGAGGCTGCCCGGCAAATCACACGAGTGTGATTATCCTGGCTCCCATGATCGAACAGTGTGTCCGGTGCGGGGTTCCGGCGGGGATCGTGATGTCGTTTCATTACCAGGGCCGCACCCTCTGGCTCGACGACCTCACCGAACCGGTTGTACCCGGCCGCGGGTACGCCATGTGTGAGCATCACGCCGGCCGAATGACGCCTCCGGTGGGGTGGACGCTCGTGGACCGTCGCCGGACGGTCCGCCCGCTGTTCGCCTCGCTCGAAGTCGCCTGATTCGCCATGCCGATCGACCGCGAGGTGCTCGACGCGGTCCTCGAGATGGACGAACACGAGTTGCGTCGTCTGGTCATCGTGGCTCGAGCGCGCTTGGAGAGCCACGGAGTGGACTTCGGGTCCGGAAGCCCTGCGGTGTCGCTCCGGCAGCAGTGGGTGCGATGTGGCAAGGAGTCCTGCACCAGGTGCCCGCACGGGCCGTACTGGTACGCGTATTGGCGGGAAGGCGGCAAGCGCCGGTCCCGTTATGTCGGCAAATTGGATGACGAACCGGTCAACCTGGCAAAGGGACGTGCCGAAGCAGCCCGCGTCGGTGGATGAGGAGGAAGGGAATGGGACGCCGCACTCGCGACGCCGTAACGGTGGCCTGCTCGGCTTGTGGAGCGCAGGACGCCATTCAGATCGAGATCACGCTGCCCGACGAGAGCGACGTGACGTTCAACTCGTGTCATCGGTGCGAGCACCGTTGGTGGGAGTCCGGGAGTCGGGTGATCGATCTCAACGCGGTCCTGGAGAAGGCACGCAAGCGCTGATCTGTCGACGCGGACGCCGGTCGAGTTCATTCCAGAACGATCCCGGTAGCCTGGCGACTCCGTGATCGCCGAACACCCCATCGCCCCCAGCGCTTCGACGCGCACCCCGTCGCCATGGTGGCGCTGGGTGGTGCCGGTCGTGCTGGTACTCGCCGGAGCCACCGCCTTCGGGGTGATGCGCCCCGATCAGATCTTCAGCGCCAACACGCCCACCGGCGGCGACATGGGTGCCCATGTCTACCTTCCGGCATTCCTTCGCGACCAGCTGCTGCCCGACTGGCGCATTCTGGGATGGAGCAACGACTGGTACGCCGGATTCCCGGTTCTCTACTTCTACTTCCCGCTCCCGGCCCTCGTGACCGTGCTCCTCGATGTGGTCCTTCCGTACGGGGTGGCGTTCAAGCTGGTCACCGTGGTCGGGTTGGTGGCGCTGCCGTTCGCCTCGTACTTCCTCGCACGGGCGATCGGCTTCGCCCGGCCGGTCGCGCTCGTCGCCGGCGTGGCCGGGGGAACGTTCATCTACATGGAGAGCTACTCGATCTTCGGCGGCAACACGCTTTCGACGCTCGCCGGGGAGTTCTCGTTCTCGTGGTCGTTCGCCCTGTCGCTGGTGTATCTCGGACTGGTGATTCGCAGCGTCCGCGAGGGGAGGGGCTTCAGTGTGGGCGCCGGCATCGTGCTCGCCCTCACCGCGCTCTCACACATCATCACCACGATGGTCGTGGTGGCTGCATCGCTGCCGCTGTTGGTGCGACGCCGCGGTCCGGCGACGCTGGCGGCCGCCTGGGGCATCGGCTTCGCGGTGGCGGCGTTCTGGGCGCTGCCCTTGCTCGATCACGTCGGCTTCACCACCGACATGGGGTGGTTCCCTGTCTGCGATCGGGTCGAGTTCTGGGACTGTGTGGGCCAGACGATCATCAATCGCGAGTTGTGGCCGTTGCTCGTCCCCGCTGCGGGGGGACTGCTGTGGGCCATCCATCACCGTCTGCCGGTGGGGCCGATCGCGGCGCTGGTGGTGCTACCGGTGGTCGGCTTCTTCCTCATCATCATGTTGGACTTCCGCAAGCTCTACAACGCCCGCCTGCTCCCGTACTGGTACTTCGCGGTGTTCTTCCTCGCCGGTATCGGGATCGGGGCACTGGTCGTGGCTCTGGCGCGCCGCCTTCGTGGTGGTGAGTCACCTCGATGGGCCCTCGCCGGTGCGGCCGCCATCGCCATGCTCGTGCTCGGCATCAGCGGCATCAACAAGACCCCGGCGTGGGCGCGGTGGAACTACTCGGGCTACGAGGGCAAACAGACGTATGCCTACACCGGAGACGGCACGCCGATCCTGCAGACCGACAACTGGGCCGAGTACATCGGCCTGATGCAGGTCCTCGATGGTCTCCCCCCGGGACGGGTGATGTGGGAGGCCAACAACGAGATGAATCGCTACGGCACCCCGATGGCTCTGATGCTCACCCCGTATTGGTCCGATGGCCATCCCTCGATGGAGGGACTGTTCTTCGAGTCTGCCCTCACCACCCCGTTTCACTTCCTCAACGCCGCCGAGGTGAGCCAGCGACCGTCGAACCCGGTGTCGGGTCTGTCCTACCACGGGATGGACTTCGCCCGCGGGGTGCCCCACCTCATGCTCTACGACGTCGCCTACTACGTGTCGTACACCGATACCGCCAAGGAGGCCGCTTCGGCATACGGCCTCACCGTGCTGGCGGAAGCTCCTCCCTTCACGGTCTTCGCGCTCCCCGAGTCCGATCTCGTCGAGGTGGCGCGATTCCAGCCGGCGGTCTGGGGGGGCGAGGAGTCCTTCCTCGACGCCGCCCTGGCCTGGTACGACGATGTCGACGCCCTGGACCGGTGGCTGGTTGCGAGCGGGCCGGAGGGGTGGCTGCGGATCGATGACGCCGGCTCCGACATCCGCCGGCAGCTGCCGGTTTCGGGATCGGTGACCAACGTCGTGCTCGAAAACGATCGGATCGCGTTCGACACGACCGCAATCGGAGTGCCGCACCTGGTAAAGGTGTCGTACTTCCCCAACTGGGATGCCCGTGGCGCCGATGGGCCCTACCGGGCGGCTCCTTCGCTGATGGTGGTCGTGCCCACGGAGAGCCACGTCGAGATCGTCTTTGCCGACACCCGCGCCGAGATCGCCGGCAAGGTGATCACCGGTGCCGCCCTCGTCGGCCTGATCGCCTGGGCGTTCGTGCTCCGCCGCCGTCGCCACACCGCCGCCGCAGAGGGCACCGCGACCTGAGGCGCGGCTATGGCCGGCTCACGAAGCGTTGCGAGCCTCGGCGGCGAGCGCCTGGCGAATGCGGAGCAAGCCACGCACGGTGCGCGGAACCCGTTTGATCAGCCGTGATCGCGCCTGGCGCA
>CAYYIA010000058.1:1184-9016 GCA_964471875.1 uncultured Acidimicrobiia bacterium | reverse complement strand
GATGGCACCGAGCAGGGGGTAAAGGCCGTTCTCGGTCCACCCCGACGGGCGCGACGCCAGAAGCAAGGCACCCCCGGAGAGCCGGACCCAGAAGCCGGCGGAGCCGAGGATGTCGGATAGCCGGCGAGGGCGGTGGGGTGCCTCAGGCGGCGGTGGTGGCAGAGCCGGCTCGTCGTCTCCCCCGGTGCTCCCCAGTGCTGCGCGATCTCTCAGCGTGCGCCGGGCGGCCCGTTTCGCCAACTGCTCTCGAATCGCGGCGGCGACATCACGTACGGCAATCGTGCCGTCCTCGAGACCGTCGATGGTGAGTTCGAGGTCGTCCAGCTCATCGCCGGTGTCGTCCACGCCAGCGGGTGCGGGATGCCCGAACGCCTCCGGTGGCACCCGGTACACCCGCACCTTGCGATCGATGTTCTTCAGGGTGTGTGATCCCCCATCCACGAAGGGGAGTCGGTTGCGCACCTCCTGGTAGACCACATCCGATACCGCGATCCCCCCGGGCGGAGCCAGGTCTTCGAGGCGCGCGGCGATGTTCACCCCGTCGCCATAGAGGTTGTCACCCTCGATGAGGACGTCACCGAAGTGGAGGCCGATGCGAACCATGATTGCGTCGGCGGACGTCACTGATCCTCGTCGCACCTCAGCAGCACTCTCGACGGCGTCGTCGGCGGTGGCCAGCCCCCGCTGCACCGCACCGGCGCACTCCACGGCGTCGACGATCGAGTCGAACACGGCGAACACCGAGTCCCCGGCGGTGTCCACGACACGGCCGTGGTGATCGCCGATGAGTGTCTCGACGCGGCGATGGAATCTCACCACCCGGGCGGTGGCGGCCTCGTCGTCGCGGCTCATCATCGCCGAGAACCCGACGATGTCGAGGAACATGATGGCGGCGAGACGGCGAGGCCTACGGTCGGTCATGGCGACGCCAACCTACCTCGCCGGACCGACCCCCGGCGAAAGCCGTCCACCCGGGTACCCTGGCGCCGTGCCCCGCATCCGTGCCGGATCGATCGCTGCTCACAAGGAGGCGACGCGCCGCGAGATCCTCGCCGCCGCCGCCGAGCTGTTCCACGCTCACGGGTTCGCCGACACCCACCTCGCCGACATCACCGCCTTTGCCGGCATCGGGCGCACCACGATCTACGAGTACTTCGCGGACAAGGAAGACATCCTGGTCAACCTCGTCGAGGCGGAGGTTCCCGCAGTGGTGGCGGCCATGCTGGCCGACCTCCCCGACGACCTGGGCACCCGGGAACGGCTCGGCGAACTCATCAACCGCGGATTGGCGTTCGTCTCCACCGACCACGCCCTCGGCTCGATGGTGATGCGCGAGTTGCCGACGCTCACCCCGGCTGCGGCGGCACGCATCCGAGCGGTCCACGCCCCGATCGAGGCGGAGATCGTTCGGCTGTGCCGCCACGGCATCGCCTCGGGCGAGTTCCGCTCGTTCGATCCCGTCGATGCAGCCCGCCTGGTGTATGGGGTGATGATGGCTGCCTCCCAAACCCTGCTGCGCGATGCCGATGCCAAGCAGCGCATGCACGAGGCCGCCGACACGCTGGTCCGCTTCGTGTTCGACGGCCTGTCTGCCTGAAGGACGGGTTCCCGCCAGATCCTGGCTGTCCTTAGGGCCGAATGACCCTGGTAGGTAATCCATGACTCCATGACTCTTGGACTATGCGACTGGAGTTCATGCGAAAGACCGACCTGGCACTCCGCGCCCTCATCAGCCTGGAGGCGGCGGGGACCACGGTGCAGGCGTCCGATCTGGCGGAGACACTGCACACCACCCGTCAGTTCGTCCCCCAGGTGATGGCACCCCTGGTCCGGACCGGATGGGTGACAAGCGTGCCCGGCCCGCGCGGCGGGTACCACCTCAACACGGACCTTGCTGCCACCTCGCTGCTCGAAGTGATCGAGCTGGTCGAAGGCCCCACCGACAACGGCTGGTGCGTGCTCGGGGGTCCGTGCCGCTCCGAGATCGGCTGCATCGCCCATCAAGCGTGGTCGGAAGCGCGCCAGGCGCTGCTCGATCGCCTCGCGGCCACGCCGGTCGCATCCGTGCCTCGCACTGAACACACACATCGAAAGACAAGGGGAAGGACATCATGAACGACGGCTTCTGGCACAAGGCCTGGCAGTTTGCGTTGCTGTTCGCGGTGATCGCCATGCTCGCCGCGGCGATCGTGGTGCAGCAGGGCGACCTATCGCCTGCCGACGTGCGCGAGATCATCGCCGCCGAAGGGATCACCGCTGGCGGCGGCGTACAGACCGCGTACCCCACCGATCGCAGTGTCCGCCCGGCGCTCACTCCGGTCGCCGACCTCGCGGCTGCGCCCGCCGATGAGGTCCATGCCACCTACGCCCCCGAAGCCCCGCCGACGATCGGCCGCAACGAACAGGCGATGTGGAATGTGCAACTCGAAGTCGTCGAGGGCCTCTGCCCCATCGACGAGGCGAACGGCGTGACCACCCAGGTGTGGGGTTTCCGCATCGCCGGTGAGACCGAAGTCACGTGCGGTGCACCCGGCCCGGTGCTGCGCGGTCGTGTCGGTGACGTCGCCGTGATCACGCTGACCAACCTCTCCACCAACACCAGTCCGCACAACATCGACTTTCACGCCGTCACCGGACAGGGCGGCGGAGCTGCCGGTCTCACGGTGAATCCGGGCGAGACCGGGACGATCCAGGTGCGCCTCCTCTACCCCGGCGCCTTCATGTACCACTGCGCCTACGGGGACATCCCGGTGCACATCTCCCATGGGATGTATGGAGTCTTCATCGTCGATCCGGAGACACCGCTTGCCACCGTCGACCACGAATGGGTGATGACGCAGTCCGAGTGGTACGTCTCTGAGCCGGACGACTCTGGTTTCGCCGCCTTCGACAACGACGGGTTGCGCATGGAAGAGCCCCGGTACGTGACGTTCAACGGCACCACCGGGGCCCTTACCGGCGACAACACGCTGGCCATGTCGGTGGGCGAACGCGCCCGCATCTACTTCGTGAACGAGGGGCTCAACCTCGATTCCAACTTCCACCCCATCGGGTCGCATTGGGATGCCGTCTACCCAGAGGCGGCTACCCATGCGGCCAATCACGTCATCCGCGGCTCGCAGTCGACGCTGGTGGTCACGGGTGGCGGAACGGTGGTGGAACTCGATGCCCTGGTGCCCTCGACGATCATCCTCGTGGATCACGCCTTGGTGCGGAGCATCTACAAGGGCGCCCTCGCCACGATCGTGGTCACCGGAGAGGCCGACCCCGAGATCTTCGTCGCCGGCGCAGGCGGCGACGACGACCACGCCATGACCACGACGACCACCGAGGCGCTCGCCATCGGTGCCGAGGTGGTGATCCCCATCAACGCCTTCGATCCGGCGCACCCTGAGAACGCCTATGACCCGCTCGACCTCACCGTTGCGGTCAACACCACCGTGCGGTGGACCAACGCCGACTCCCAGGTGCACACCGTGGTGTCAGGGACGTCCGATGGGATCGTGGGCACGCCCGATGGGACGTTCGCCTCGGAGTTCATGAACCCCACCGACACATTCGTGTTCACCTTCACCGAGGTCGGCACCTACCCCTACTTCTGCACCCCGCATCCGTGGATGAAGGGCACGGTGACGGTCACCGAGTGACGAGGGGGGAGCGCCGAGGGAGGCCCGGATCTCCGGGCCTCCCTCGCGCTCGACGCACCCTGCGCGTCTTCGCTCCTCCCAATCGCCAATTGCCAATTGCCATGTCCGAGGGCGTAACCTCCCGCCATGGCACGCACCCTGTTCACCAACGCGAAGGTCTTCGACGGCACTGCCACCAAGGCCACCGACGGCCAGGTGACGGTGGAGCACGGCCGCATCACCGCGGTGGGCTCCGGGCTCGACGGAGACACGGTGATCGACCTAGGGGGACACACCCTCCTGCCGGGCCTGTTCGACTGCCACACCCACGTGATGGTGTCGCACATCAACATGTTCGCCCTCCTGCAGACCCCGTTTTCGATGGCCTTCTACGAGGCGGAGAAGAACCTCCGGGCGACGCTCACCGCCGGCATCACCTCGGTGCGCGATGCCGGTGGCGCGGACCTCGGGGTGAAGACCGCAGTCGACACCGGCATGATCGCCGGACCGCGCATGCAGATCTCGCTGTCGATGCTCAGCCAGACCGGGGGCCATGGCGACGACTGGATGCCCTCCGGCGCCCACCTTCCGCTGTTCGCGGTGCACCCCGGGCGGCCGTCGACCATCGTCGATGGGCCGGACGAGATGCGACGCAAGGTGCGCGAACTCATCCGCATGGGCGCCGACGTCATCAAAGTGGCCACCTCCGGGGGGGTCCTCTCCCCTCGCGACGATCCCCGCCATGCCCACTTCACCCCGGAGGAACTCTCCGTGCTGGTGGAGACCGCCTCGGGGCTGGGACGCTTCGTCATGGCACACGCCCAGGCAACCGATGGCATCAAGAACGCGGTCCGCGCCGGGATCCGCTCCATCGAACACGGCATCTTCCTCGACGACGAGGCCATCGACCTCATGCTTCGCCACGGCACCTACCTCGTGCCGACCCTCGTGGCGCCAAACGGGGTCATCAAGGCCGCCGAGGCAGGCGCCGCCATTCCCGAGGCTTCGGTCCGCAAGGCCCGTGAGGTGGTGGAGATCCACCGCGACGCCTTTGCCCGCGCCGTGGCCGCCGGGGTGAAGGTGGCGATGGGCACCGACAGCGGTGTCACCCCGCACGGCGAGAACCTCGACGAGCTCGCCCTGATGGCGGCCGGAGGCATGAAACCGTGGGAAGTGCTCCAGGCGACCACCCGGGTTGCCGCCGAGTGCCTCGGTGTGGAGGCCGATCGGGGCACCATCACCGAGGGAAAGCGGGCCGACTTTGTGGTCCTCGCCGGCGACCCCTTCGACTTCGCCGGTTTTCGCGATCGCGTGACCTCCGTGTACCTGGACGGGAGGCTGGTGGCGGGAGATGTCTGAGCCCGGGCGCGAGTCCGGAAAGCCCCTGAGCCCCGCTATCGTGACGCCTCTCACAAGCCGTTCTGGAGACATCCCGCCCGTGGAAAAGCACACCACTACCCGGCGCGCCACGCGTCGCCCCCAAGGATCCATGACCGTCTTGGCGGTATCGGAGGAGCCCCGGATTCGCACCGAGGTGCTCCACTTCGCCACCACCGCCCGCAACGAGTTCTGGGACCTCACCGAACTGACCCGCGAGGTCGTCGCCCGTGCCGGCGTTCGCCATGGCCAGGTGACCGTGCACACCCCACACACCACCACGACCATCATTCTCAACGAATCCGAAACCGGGTTCCTCAACGACTTCCGTCGGTTCATCGACGCCACGGTCCCCGCAGAGGGCTACTACGAGCACGATGACCACGAGCTCCGCACCGAGAACCTCCAGGAGGATGAGTTCCTCAACGGGCATGCCCATATTCGGCAACTCGTCGTGGGCACCGCCTCGGTGACCATCCCCATCGTCGACGGCGAGGTCCTCCTCGGCACCTGGCAGAAGGTCCTCTTCGCCGAATTCGACCAGGCGAGGGAGCGACGCGTGGTGGTCCACGCGCAAGGGGTCTGAGAAGGAAGTCGCCAGTCGCCGGTCTCCAAGTGGCGAAGGCGAGGAGCGAGAGACGAAGGCGTCCGCCCTTCGCCCTTTGCGGAGCCGACCGACAGGTCGGCGACCATCGCTCATTGCCGGGGGACGCCGCCAGCCGGCCGACTCCCACGATCTACAGTCCCGCGCCGATGCTCCGCTATCTCACCAGGCGCACGTTGTGGGCTATCGCCACGATGTTGCTGCTGGTGACGATCGCGTTCTTTGCAGTCAACCTGCTCCTTCCCTACGACTACGCAGTGGTGGCCGGCCAGAGGCCCAGGGCGATCGAGGCGATCACCGCCCAACTCGGACTCGACCGCCCGCTCTGGGTGCGGTGGGGCGACTACATGTTCGATCTGATCCGAGGCGACCTGGGCAGATCATTCGACGATGTCTCGTTCTTCGTGCCGGAAGTGCCGCCTGACGCCAAGGTCGTCAGCGTGATCGCCGATGTCTTGCCCGTCACGATCGCCATCTTCGCGGTCGGCGGGTTGGTGGCCTACCTACTCGGAGAACGGATGGGCCGCTTTGCGGCGTGGCACCGAAAGAGGAGGCTGCGGGCAGCGACGACGACCGCCAGCGTCCTCCTCTACACCGCGTTCCCACCGTGGCTCGCCTTCCTGCTCACCTACTTCCTCACCGAGCGCTTGTTCCAGGTGCGCTCCGCCTTCGGGATGGGGCCGATGGCGTACGGCACCATCCCCGATGGTGCACCCTTCGTGCTCCTCGCCCTCGGCCTGATCGGAGCGATCACGGCCACGGCCCTCGCCCGGCGGTGGGCGCGACGCCACCACCACCGGATCGTCGGGGTGCTGGCGGCACCGCTCAGCCTCGCCGCCTTCGTCGGCGTGCTCCTCGGACTGGGGAAATGGGCGGTGGCGATCGACACGCTGCTGAGTCCGAGCACGGTCATGGCGACCGCCGCTCTCGTGCTCATCGCGTTCGGCGAGATCATGCTCGTGATGCGAGCGGGCGTCACCGCGGAGATGTCGGAGGACTACGTCTTCACCGCCCGGGCCAAGGGCCTGAGGGAACGAGAGATCAGGGATCGCCATGTGGCACCCAACGCCGTTCTCCCCGCCATGTCGAGGTTCATGACGAGCGTTCCCTATCTCCTCGCCGGGCTCATCATCATCGAGCGGGAGGTCAAACTCCGCGGGCTGTCCAGCTTGCTCTTCGATGCCATCGAGGTTGCCGACGTCCCCGTGATCCTCGGGATCATCATCGTGGTCGGGCTGATCGGGCTGGTGCTCCGCATCGCCCTCGACGCGATCCAGGCCATCATCGATCCGCGCCTCCGACTCGGAGGGGGCGAGCCGTGATACAACCGCCCAACATCCATGAGATCGAAGGGTGGGTGGACACCCGCCGCAGAATCGGCCGCAACCGCATGGTGATCACCGGACTGATCCTGCTGGGTGCCTTCGCGGTGGCGGCGTTCATCCACCCCATCCTCCAAGCCACGGTGTGGTCGTCGAAGCCGGCGGTGTATCGCCCCGAGACCGGTTACGACCCGAATGTCATCCACCCCTCGGGCCCCGGCTGGGGGCACCTCCTCGGCACCGATCCCCTGGGGCGCGATGTGCTCAGCATGGTGACCTACGGTCTGCGCCCCAGCTTCATCGTGGCCATCGCCACTGCGGTGAGTGCCGGGGTGATCGGACTCGTCCTCGGAACCAGCGCCGCCTACTTCCGCGGCCGGTATGACTGGATCACCACGCACGTGTCCGACGCGTTCCTCCTGCTGCCCCCACCGCTCGTGTTCCTCCTCGCATCGAAGCGTGGACTCATGGGTCCGCTCGAACTGGGACTGCTGTATGGGCTGTTCTTCGGTCTTGGCCCGGCCGCGATCGTGGTGCGATCTCGCGCCCTCGCCATCATGGAAAGGCCATTCATCGATGCCGCCCGTGCCGTCGGCGGCAGACCGCGATGGATCCTCACGCACCATGTGGTGCCCCATGTGATGCCACATGTCGCCGTCGTGGTCCTCGCCGGAGTGGTGGGGGCCCTGGTCACCCAGGGGTTCGTCGAGTTCCTCGGCATCTTCGAGTACCGGATCGGCCTCGGGAACCTGGTGTACAACGGCCTCACCTACCGGATGGCCCTCGGCACCGGGGTGCCGTGGAGCATGATCATGGCGGGGGCCCTCTCGATCTCGCTGCTGGCAGGCTCCTTCTACCTGATCAGCGCCGGTCTACGCGAAGTGGCGGATCCGAAGGGGAGGA
>CAYYIA010000058.1:0-1084 GCA_964471875.1 uncultured Acidimicrobiia bacterium | reverse complement strand
TCCTTCTACCTGATCAGCGCCGGTCTACGCGAAGTGGCGGATCCGAAGGGGAGGATGCGGAGGGTGTGAGGCTGGCAATTGGCGATTGGCGATTGGCAATTGGCGGGAACGCGCGCAGCGACTTCGCTGGGTCCCAGGTGCCGAGTCGCCACCAGATCGCGTAACGCCTCTCGACGCGTCTGGCCAATTGCCAATCGCCAATTGCCAATTGCGGGAGGCCGCCGCTGGCGGCCGACCTACAGCACCAACACCACCATCCCTATCGCGATGACCGCGGCGCCTACTGCTCGTGCTCGACCGAAGGGTTCGCCCAATAGGCGCCAGCCGGCGAGGGCTCCGAGCACCACCGAGGTTTCGCGGACGGCAGCGACGGCGCCGAGTGGGGCGGTTCGCGCCGCGATCAACACCAGGAGGTAGGCGACCGCGGAGGCGGCTCCTCCGAGGAGTTGCCGGCCACCTCCGCTTCGTGCTGCCACCACCGCCGGTCTCCCGCCGCGCCGAACCAGGGCAACGACCGACAGAGTCACCGCATTGGTGAGGAGCAGAGCAGCCGTGTATCGCAGGGTCCCTCCCTCGGCTCGCACCGCGGCGCCGTCGACCAGCGAGTACCCGGCGATGAATCCCCCGCAGGCGAGCGCCCAGACGATGCTTCTATCGGGATGGCGGATCACCCCGAGGATGCCGGCGGCGATGAGGATCACGCCGAGGGTGCCGAGTCCCCCCAGGGTGTCGTCGAGAAACAGGGCCGCCCCCACCGTGACCAGCAGCGGCGCCGTCCCGCGCGCCACCGGATACACCGCGGACAGGTCACCACGCTCATAGGCACCGACCAGCGTGAGGCCGTAGCCGAGATGGAACAACCCGGAGGCAGCCAGCGACGGCAACCGATCCACCGGGTAGCCGTCGACGATCAGGATGAGGTCCCCCCAGGAGATCCTCCCTGCGCGGTACTGACGGATGCGCTCGGTGATCGTGGGTTCGGGCGAACGTTGTTGGGTCATGGTCCTCCTCGGCGTTGAGCCGTCAGAGGCGTCCCGTCTTCCTCGCCCAGCGTGAGACTGGATGCCCGAAGGACGTCATCGCT
>CAYYIA010000057.1:0-9044 GCA_964471875.1 uncultured Acidimicrobiia bacterium | reverse complement strand
ACGGCGACACCCGCGACGAGTCGGGGGTGCTGCCGGGTGGCCGCGGCTACACCGGCCAGCAGACCGACCCCAGCGGACTGATGTACTACAGCGCCAGGTACTACACGCCTGAGCTGATGACCTTCGTCAGTGCGGACACGATTGTGGCTGACGAGTCCAGGACGCAGGACCTGAATCGGTACGGGTATGTCCGGGCAAATCCGGTGCGGTACAGCGATCCCACTGGGCATTGCGTCCCCACCACAGTCCAGGGCCGCCTCGGCGATCCTGTGTCTGTGCCCGTGGGTACTTCATGCGAATCCGACATCTGGGGCTGGGTCGGTTGGTTCAATGACATAGATAACGTTGTGACCGTTCTTGGCTGGATCGCGACGGGGGTATGCGTCTTCTCGACGGGGGGTGCCTGCGTGACGCTCGCCATGGCGGCGTGGGGTGCGCGTTCGGCGCGGGCATTCCAAGACCACGGGTGGGATGCATTCTTCCCGGTCATGGCCGACATGCTCTTCTCAGCTCTCATGCTTGGGCTTTCGGGGAGTGTTGGCGAGACGAGTGGCACTCTTGCGGCCTTGCCGGTGAATCTGCTCGGGGCCTGGGGCTTGGAACTAATGCTTGGATCGGACAGGCTCTATGGCGGGGGCACCTTATCGATCGCCGCGACTCGGTCGTCCGATGGGTCGATGTCGTTCGACTTGCCGTGGGTGCCAGCCAGCGTTGCAGGCACACGGTGGGCTGGAGTTGTCACCCTGGGCGACGATGGTACGCAGGCATGGGTTGAGTACGATGGGGCGACAACGGTCAGAGTCACCCTTCTGGAGCGGCCCCAGCGACAGGGGGGCTGGCTTGCCCCGAGGATCGAGTAGTGGCCCGCAATCGCGACTCCGTTGTGCTGGCACTCGCGCAGGAGCCTCTCGGTCGACTGAGCCGCGTTGCGACTGCTGCTGTCGGGTTGTGGATGGCGTATCTCGCCGTCGGACCGTCCGGGCTCTTTCTGGGGCCTCGCGTGATGGCTGGCGTGACGAGTGGCGCGCTCCTGGCTGTTGCGTGGGGGCGATCAGGAAACGCGGTTGAGCTGCGGGCGAACTGCGTGCGCGTGCCGACCTGGCGGCCACCTGCATGGGCTACCGAGATCCCGATCGATTCGGTCGCCTGTTTCGTGGTTCTGCCGTGGAGGGGAGGTACCCTCGGCGTTCGACTTGTTGACGGATCGACCGTGAAGACCTCGGTTCAGAGGACGCTGTGGGATGCCACTACCCGACATGATCGTGTTGCGGAAGCTGTAGACCGACTCAACAGGGCGATGGGGGTTCTGCGGCACTCCCGTAACTGAGACACCGAACCGTTGGCGGGGAGGAATGAATCGCCGTAGGTTTGGTGGAGACTCCTGCTGAGGCGGCTGACGATGTGGATTGCGTGACACACCTCCGCGCCTTGCCCGTTGTCCCGCTCGACGCAACGTGTCCGAGGCGTCGGAGACACCGTCGGCTGTTCCTCCGTTGAACGACGACTCTGGCGGGTAGCGGGTAGCGACGCCCCTACCCCCCAAACCCCCGCGGCATCATCGGGTTGGCGCGTCCGCGCCCTCCCCGCTTCGGGGCGAACGCCGAGGCCATCATGGCGTCGGGGAAGGCCGGGGTGGGGTTGCCGGAGGCGTAGCGGTAGAGGGCGGTCTGGAAGATCCCGTTGAGGGCGGCGAGCACCATCGACACCAGCAGGATCCAGGCGACGCCGATGGCGATGAGGATCACGGCGGTGGTGCCCCCCACGCTGAAGCCAAAGACGACGACGGCGATGCCGGGGAGCACCAGGAGGAAGCCGATCAGGCCGAAGCCGATCTGGGCCGCCATGTTCTCGCCCCAGGTGCGCTTGAACATCGCCCCGGAGCGCTTCACCGCCGCACCGACGCCGATGTCTTCGATGACGAGCACCGGGATCACCAGGAAGGTGACCAGGGCCCAGGCCACTCCGGCGATGCCGGCGACGATGCGTCCCAGCAGGCCGGCGCGCTCCTCGATGGCGCGCAGGATGAGCGACACGGTGGCCGAGACCAGGGCCCACGGGAGGATGCGGTGCACCCGGAGCAGCGCTCCGCGGATGGCGCTGCCCACGGTGGGATCGCCGCCCGACATGCGCTGGTTGGCGGCGTGCACCAGGGCGGCGTTGAAGAAGATGGTGATGAAGGCGAGGGCCACGTACATCACCCCGAGCAGGATGTAGTCGGTGGTGGCCAGGTCACAGGTGGCGGCCTGGCCGCCGGTGCCCGTGGTGCAGGTGTCGAAAAGCGGCCAGAGGAACGAAACCGCCACGGCGATCGTTGCCAGCAACGACAGCACCGGAAGGATGATGAGTTCCTTGTCGGCCTTGAGCACCCGCCACGACGATCCGGCCAGTTCCATTGTGCGTGCAATGCGTCCCATGGGGGTGAGTGTACGCCGAAGGCCGGTACCATCCCGGGGTACCGCATGACTTCCGACCGGCCCGCTCCCCCCGCGGACACCCCACGCCTGCGCACCCCGCGGTGGCCGTTCGTCCTGATGGCGTCGTTCCTCGCCACCGGCCTCATCGTGCTGCTGCTGTGGCCGGTGAAACTGCCCTACTACGCCATGTCGCCGGGCCCGGTGGAAGACGTCACCGACCTGATCACCGTCAGCGATGCTGAGACCTACCCCTCCGAGGGGTCGTTCTACCTGCTCACGGTGGGCCTGCGCGAGGTGAACGCCTTCGAATGGTTCGAGGCCAGGTTTCTCGACCCGCGGGTCGACCTGCTGGATCGCGACGTGGTCCGGCCCCCCGGGGTCAGCCAGGAGCAGATCACGCGGTCGAACCTCCAGGCGATGGACGAGTCGATCGACACCGCCATCTATGTGGCGCTGGAGCGCCTCGGCTACGACGTCACCTTCGTCGGCGAGGGGGTCGAGGTGCTTCAGGTGGTGGACGACACCCCCGCCGCCGGGGTGATCGAGGTGGGGGATCGGTTCGACGTGATCGACGGGGTGGCGATCACCACCTCGGACGAGGCGGCAGCGTTGATCCGCAGCCACGCCATCGGCGACACCATCGTCCTCACCGGGACCCGCGGGGAGGAGCCGCTGTCGGTGGAGATCGTCCTGGGAGCCCATCCCGATGTCGAAGGTGCCCCGATGGTGGGGGTGGTCTTCGACACTCTGAACCTCGCTCTCGACCTGC
Organism: uncultured Acidimicrobiia bacterium; assembly: GCA_964471875.1. Classification (GTDB taxonomy): domain Bacteria; phylum Actinomycetota; class Acidimicrobiia; order Spongiisociales; family UBA11373; genus UBA11373. The sequence goes on along the minus strand of CAYYIA010000057.1, from coordinate 5,861 downwards.
CCATCGACGTCCAGGTGGACTCGCGCAACATCGGCGGTCCTTCGGCGGGGATGACCTACGCCCTCACCATCTTGGACCTGCTCACCCCGGGGGACATGACGAAGGGCCACGTCATCGCCGGGACCGGCACGATCCGCTTCGACGAGACCGTCGGCCCCATCGGCGGGGTGCGGCAGAAGGTGTTCGCCGCCCGGGCGATCGGGGTGGAGATCATCTTCGTTCCGCAGGACAACTACGCCGATGCCCTCACCGCCGCCGGTGACGGTGTGGAGATCGTGCCGGTGCTCACCCTTCAGGAGGCGCTGGATTACCTGGAAGCCCTGGAACCCGTTCCGGCGGCTGTCGCCGCCGCCTGACAAGGCGGTGGGGCCGCCCGATGGCGGCGGGCCGCCTGATGGCGGCCTTGCGCCTGACGGGCGGAGGCCGGTCGAACACCGGTCGGAGCCCCATTCCACAGGTATCGTGACCGGGATGGTGGACGACGATCTGGGCCCAGAAGGGTTTTCGACACGCGGCATCCCCTCCGCCAAGCGGGGGTTGGACAAACGGGTCGTGGACAACCTGGTGGCCGAGGCGGTGGAGCGCTGGGCCGAGCTGAAGCGGCGCTACGACGCCCTCCAGGCCGAGGTGGACCGGGCCGGGGGACTGGAGCATCTCACCCGCAACCTCAAGTCGGTCGGCGACGATGTCACCAAGATCCTCGAGGTCGCCAAGGAGGCCGCCGACGGCATGCGGGAGCGGGGCCAGGCCGACGTGGCCAAGATCACGGCCGCCGCCGAGGAACAGCGTGCGGCCCTCATCGCCGAGGCCGAGCAGCAGGCAAACCAACTGCGCGGTGACGCCTGGAACACCGGCATGGAGCTGCTCGACCTCGTGCGGGAGACGTCGTCGGCGATCATCGCCGAGGCCGAGGACGATGCGCTGCTCATTCGGGCGGAAGCCGAGCGCGAGTCGCATCGCCGGATCGCCGCCACCCGCAAGGAGCAGGACGACATCCTGCGCAACGCCCGCTACGAACTCGACCGTCAGATCGCCATTGCCCGCGACCTGGCGGCGGAGATCCTGGAGACGGCACAAGAGGAGGGGATCGAAGTCCACCCCACCCCCGAGCAGGACATGCGTCGCCGCGAATTGCTCGACGACATCGAGCGCCTCCGCGCCCTGCGCGGCATCGAGGAGGTGTCCGTCCTGACGACAGAGCCGGTCATGGCCCGGTCGCGCGACGACCGCATTCGCCGCGAGGATGCCGGGTTCCGCGACTTCGAGCCGGGCCTGGGGGAGTTGAGCGACTCGCTCGCCGCCGAAGTCGAACAACTCGGAGGCAAGCGCGGCTCGGTGTCGACCGCGGCGCCCAAGGCGGGGGGGCGACGCCAGCCCCGCTCCGATTCCGACGACGTCGGCACCCTGTTCGAGGCGCTGCGCACCACCTCTGAGGTCGATGTGGTCGTCGAGACCGAGGAGTCGGTGGAGCAGGTGCACCGGCCGACCGTCGACCCGTTGGTGGTCCACGAGCGCGCGGTGGTGCCCGCCCACAACCTCGGGCTGCGCGATCTCAAGCGACGCATCGTCGACCTTCAGGCCGAGGCGCTCGAAGCGCTGCGCACCACCGGGTGGACGCCAGAGCCGCGGGCGCTGCTCGCCGCCCTCGCCCCGTCTCTCGAACAGGCGGTGCAGCGCTCCTCGGCCGGTGGTGTCGCCGCAGCCCGCACCCTCGCCGGGGTCGAGGTGGATGGCCCCATCGGCAGTGACCGGGCCCGCCGGCTCATGTCGATGATGGCGCAGGAGCTCGCCTCACAGCTGCGCTCCGCCGCCGGAGCCGAGGGGAGCACCGAGGAGATCGCGGCGCGGATGAGCAAGGTGTTCCGCGCCTGGCGCACCGACGACATCGAGCGTTGGGTCAGCGCCATCGTCGACGCCGCCTACCACGACGAGTTGCTCGCCGCCCTCGCCGACGGCGGCTACGCCGAGGTGCGCGGGGTCTCCGGCGGCACCCCCTGTGCCGAGTGTCCCGCCAGGACCGGTGTCGTATGGGACCCCGCCGGCGAACCCCCCGACGGCAGTCGCATCCCCCCGGCGCACCTGGGGTGCATGTGCACCATCGCGCCGGCCTGAGAAGTCGCCAGTCTCCAGTCCCCAGTCGCCAAAGAATTCTTCAGTCCTCAGTCTTCAGCAGGACGCGCGTGTTGTGGCGGCTCCTTCTGACTGATGACTGAAGACTGACGACTGATGACTCCGATCCGGTAACGGGTAACCTCCCTCCCAATGATCGAACGCGACCCCTCTCCCATTCCGATTCGTCCGCGGCGTGCTTCCACACGGGGGCGCAACACCCTCACCGTGATCGGGGTGATCCTCGTCGTGCTACTGCTGTCGCTGCGCGGGTTGGCGACGTTCTGGACCGACTACCTGTGGTTCGACTCGGTGGGGTTCTCCTCGGTGTGGACCACCCTCGTGTTCAGCAAGGTGGTGCTGGTACTCGCGGCGAGCGCACTCGCCTTCGTGCTGCTCTTCCTCAACCTGGTGCTCGCCGACCGCCTGGCGCCGCGGCAGTCACTGGTGGCGGGCAGCCCCGACGAGGAGATCGTGGAGCGCTTCCAGGGCTGGGTGTCGCGCCGGGTGCTGAAGTTCCGCTTGGCCGTCGCCGGGTTCTTCGGCCTGCTCATCGGCCTCGGCGCCGGCGCCTGGTGGGAGCACCTGCTGCTGTTCCAGAATCGGCAGTCGTTTGGGACCACCGATCCGGTGTTCCACAACGACCTCGGCTTCTACGTCTTCGAGGTGCCGTTCTACCGCGACGTGTTCGGCTGGTTGTTCCAGTTCTTCCTGATCACGCTGCTGGTGGTGGCGGCCCTGCACTACCTCAACGGCGGAATCCAGATCATGGCCCGTCGCCAGCGGGTGGCCCCCGGGGTCAAGGTGCACCTCTCGGTGCTGTTGGCGATGCTGGCGCTGGTCAAGGCCGGTGGGTACTGGCTGGACCGCTATGACCTCCTCTACAGCGACCGCGGCGCCGTCTTCGGCGCCACCTACACCGACGTCAACGCCCAACTGCCGGCGCTCAACCTGCTCATCGGGATCTCGGTGGTCGCCGCCATCCTGCTGCTGGTCAACAGCCGCATCCGGGGGTGGACCCTGCCCGCGGTGGCCTTCGGCCTGTGGCTGGTGACCTCCGTCGCCCTGGGTGGCATCTGGCCTGCGGTGGTGCAGCGCTTCTCGGTGCAGCCCGACGAGATCAACAAGGAACTGGAGTTCGTCGAGCGCAACATCGCCTTCACCCGGGAGGGCTACGGACTCGACGGGGTGGAGTCGCGCCCCTTCGCCGCCATCACCGACCTCGATGCCACCGCGCTCGTGGAGAACGCCTCGACGGTCAGCAACATCCGCCTGTGGGATCCGACGGTGCTGCTCACCACGTACCGGCAGTTGCAGGAGTTGCGTCCCTTCTACCAGTTCACCGATGTGGATGTCGATCGGTACGACCTCGGCGGCACGCTCACCCAGGTGATGCTCGCTGCCCGGGAACTCGACGACGCCGCGTTGCCGGACAGCGGGTGGGTGAACCGCCATCTGGTGTTCACCCACGGCTACGGAGCGGTGCTCAGCCCGGCCAACACCGTCACCAGTGAGGGTCAGCCCGACTTCCTCGTGAAGGACATCAGCCCGGATGCCGACGTGCCGGCGGAGTTGGCGATCACCCAGCCCCGCATCTACTTCGGCGAGGACTTCTCCTCGGGCACCTGGGTGATCGTGGGCACGAAGGAGCAGGAGGTCGACTTCCCGCTCGAGTCCGGCGACGAGGCGGTCGCCTTCAACTCCTACGACGGTCTCGGCGGCATCGAGGCGGGATCGTTCTTCCGCCGGGCTGCGTTCGCCCTGCGCTTCGCCGATGTGAACACCCTGATCTCGGGACAGGTCACGTCGGACAGCCGGGTGCTCATGGTGCGCAACCTGCGCGATCGCCTCGCCAAGGTGGCTCCGTTCCTCTACTCCGACTCGGATCCGTATCTCGTGGTGCTCGATGGCCGGCTTGTCTGGCTGCAGGACCTGTACACCGTCACCGACCGCTATCCCTATTCGACGCCGGCGAGCGACTCGCGTTCCACCGCGGTGGAGGGCTCCACTGCCACCGGACGCCTCAGCCGGGCCCATGCGACGTTGCCGTCGGACTTCAACTACATCCGCAACTCGGTGAAGGCCACGGTCGACGCCTACGACGGGACCATCCGGCTCTATGTGATCGACGAGACCGACCCGCTCATCAGGGCGTATCGCGACATCTTCCCGCACCTGTTCCTCACGGCGACCGACATGCCGGCCGGGCTCACCGACCACCTCCGCTACCCCGAAGATCTGTTCCGGGTGCAGTCGGACCTGTACACCCGGTACCACGTCACCGACCCCCGCACGTTCTTCAACAACGGCGACCCGTGGCAGATCGCCCGCGACCCCTCCAACACCCCGCGGGAGCAACTGCGCGTCACCTTCAGCGACGACAACCGGCCGATAGTGCCCTACTACCTGCTGATGAGCCTCCCCGGTGAGGAAGACCTCACCTACCTGGCCCTGCAGCCGTTCACGGCGGCGACCCGACCCAACATGGTGTCGTTCCTGGTGGCCAAGTCGGACTTCGACGAGTACGGGCAATTGATCGACTTCCAGGTTCCTCGAGACTCGTTCATCGACGGTCCCGGCCAGGTGGGGGCCCGCATCAACCAGAACCCGGAGATCTCCAGCGAGTTCACGCTGCTCGACCAGCAGGGCTCGGAAGTGATCCAGGGGAACATGCTCGTGGTTCCCATCAACGAGTCGATCCTGTATGTCCAGCCCATCTACATCAGCGCCCGAGCCACCGGTGGCACCGGATCTTCGGAGATCGTGGCCATCCCCGAGTTCAAGCGGGTGGTGGTGGTCTTCGGTGATCGCATCGTGATGCGCGACACCCTGGCCCAGGCACTCACCGCGGTGTTCGGCGATGCCCCGGTCGTCGATGACGGCACCCCGCCCGACGAACTCCCTGAAGACGTCACCGAGGCGGTCGCCGAGTTGCTCACCCAGGCCGAGGAAGCCTTTGCCCGCGCCGATGCAGCCCTGCGCTCCGCCGACCTGGCCACCTTCCAAGAAGAGGTGGCCGCCGCCCAAGCCCTGATCGCCCAGGCGCAGGAGCTGCTGGAAGAGGCGCTGGCGACGCCGTAGCGTCGAGCTCACAGCCGACAGCAAGAACGCGCGCTTGTTTCTCCCCCCGTAGGGGGGAGTACGGCGAAGCCGGGAGGGGGGCTTCCCCCTTGCCGCGCGTGACCGGGAAGTCCCTCCGTCGGCTGTCTCTTCAACCTTTCCCCCCTTGTGGGGGAAGGGCCTCGGGGAGCGGAGCGAGCCGAGGCGATGCGGGGTCAGGACGCGCTGGGGTCGAACCCCCACCGACCGGCTGCGCCGGTCGGTTCCCCCACGAGGGGGGAGCGATAGCCCTTACCCCGTCGTCCCCTCCGTGTTCCTCGTCAGCCGCGTCGCCAGCACGATGGGGATGAAGGTCAGGGCGACCACGAAGAGGGCCACCACGTTGGTCATCGGGCGCTGCCGGGGACGCACGAGCGAGGTGAACATCCAGATCGGCAGGGTCTGCTGGTTCCCCGCGGTAAAGGTCGTCACGATGATCTCGTCGAACGACAGGGCAAAGGCGAGCATGCCCCCGGCCACCAGGGCGGGGCGGATCTGGGGAAGCAGCACGTGGCGGAAGGTCTGCCAGCCGTTGGCGCCGAGATCGGCGGAGGCCTCCAGGAGGGATGGTGAGGTGCGCCGCATCCGTGCCGCCACGTTGTTGTAGGCGATGGCCACCGCAAAGGTGGCGTGGCCGATCACGATCGTCCAGA
>CAYYIA010000056.1:0-9049 GCA_964471875.1 uncultured Acidimicrobiia bacterium | reverse complement strand
CGACTCGGTGAGAACGGAGGCGGATTGGGCGCGGCCGAGTTCTCCTTCACGTTCGGCAGTCCGGGGGACGTTCCGGTGGTCGGCGACTTCGACGGTGATGGGATCGACACGGTTGGTCTGTACCGGTCTTCGATCGGGCTTCTGTATTACCGCAACAGCCACACCCCTGGCATCGCCGACAACACCTTTACCTTCGGGGCAAATGGAGACCGGCCCGTCGCCGGCGACTGGGATGGCGACGGAACGGATACCCCGGCTGTGTTCCGGCCCGCCGTCCCCGGCTTCTTGTTCCGCAACACCAACACCGCGGGAGCCGCGGACGATCGGTCGATCTGGGGACGGTCGGGGTGGTTGCCGGTCAGCGGTACGACCTGGCTCTCCCCAGGCCCCTAGGCGAAGTCCCAACCCGAGCAGTCCGGAACCAGGCCCCGCAGCTTCGCCACGTCGGGTGCAAGACGCCGTCGCAACTCCTGCTCCACATCGGCGGGGATGGCGGCGTCGACGGGTCGCCGGTCTACGGAGCGGTTGTGTTCCCCTGCCACGGACTCGGGGTCGATGCGGGGCTCCACCCCGATGAACCGGAGCACCTCGGCGAGAGCCGCCATTCGGTCGTGACGGAGGCGGTCGGCATCGAGCACGAGGATCCGTGAGCGATCGAACCGTTCGAGGTACGGCTCGAGTTGGTAGGCGTAACTCGAGGTGAGGACGTAGTCGGGGTCGTCGACCAGGGCGGTACGCAACGGACGCGGCTCGTGACCGTCGGCGACCAAGTGGATGTACATCGACCGAATCCGCTCGATGGGATGGCGAATCAAGTACACCAGTCGGACCTCGGGGAGCGTGGCGGCAATGCGGGCCGCCACCTCGGGTTGGAGATGGCGCTTCGAGTAGTTGGGTGATGCTTCTCCTCGGGCCGCGGCCGTGGTGGCCCCGTCGAAGTGGTGCTCGTACCACGCCAGTCCCTGCTCCCATCCCGGGTCCGTGAAGTAGTCCAGTTCCTTGGGCACAGCCATGAACACCTGGGGGTGGGGGCGCAGGTATTCGGCGAGTGCCGTGGTACCGGCCTTCATGGCGCCGATCACGAGGAAGGTGGGGAGCATCAGGGGGCCAGGAGCGTACCCCCACGGACCCGTGATGGCCGCTCGTCCGGAGGACTACCGGCCTGGCAATACCACTCAAAGTAGGGGCTAGTACTACCGATAGTGGCCGTATGGTCACTCCCCGTCACCAGACAACGCGATCGACGGTGCTCCTCGCTCTGACGCTGGTTGCCGCCGTCTTGGCGGCACCGAGATCCGCCATCGGCGCAGTCACCGATCCCGCCGTCGACGCCCAGATGCTGATCTATGAAATCAACCTTTCGCGATGGAACCCCACCTCCGTCGAAGGTATCCCGGTCGGAACCCCGGCGGCACCTCCCCTCGCCTGGTCGGCGACCCTGAGCGAGGCCGCGATGTTCAAGGCGAACGAGATCGCCGACAACGGATACTTCGCCCACCAGAGCGCCGTCACCGGGGTCTGGCCCAACAGACTCGCCCGCGACTACGGCTACGCGCTTCCCGCCTCGCTCAGCGACCTCGCCAACAACATCGAGTCGCTCCACGGTGGATCGCCGGATCCCGTCCGGGTGGTCGCCTCATTTGCGGCCTCGGCCTCACACCGCCGCCACATCTTCGGTCAAGGCTGGTTCGGGACGCATCGCGAGATCGGAGTCGGGCGCAGCACCAACCTGAACTACTGGGCGGTGCACACCGCGTATGCGAATGCGACCGACCTGTTCATCACCGGGGTCGTCTACGTCGACGCCAACAGCAACGGACGGATGGACAACGGCGAGGGTCTCGGCGGCGTGACCGTGAGCAGAGGCGCCACCTCGGTCACCACGAATGCGGGAGGCGGGTACGCCATCGCAACCGGTTCGGGAACGCACACCGTGATCGCCTCTGGTGGCGCCCTCGAGGCGGCACTCTCCGCTGAGGTCACGGTGGGGACGTCCAACGTCGGTGTGGACTTCGTCTCCGGCCGGCTCACGCCGATCATCCGGTCGTACCAGCTGTGCCAGGGAGAACCCCCCACGATCCTCGGCACCTCGGGTGACGACATCCTCGCCGCCACACCGAACCGTGATGTGATCCATGGCCTCGGCGGACACGATGTCGTCACCGGAGTCGGCCCCGACGACGTTCTGTGCGGGACGACGTCGATCGGATCGTCGCCCGTGGACGGCGCCTCGACGGATATCTGCCCCGCCGGCGCCATCTGCGACACGGTCGCCTTCGTCGACAACGGTGGCAAATGGTTCCGCTACGACGCCGCCGACGAGAGCGCCACGGTCAACCGGTTCTACTACGGCAACCCCGGCGACGCCCCGTTCACCGGCGACTGGGACGGAGACGGCGTGGCCACGCCCGGCCTCTACCGACGCAAGGACGGATTCGCCTACCTGCGGTTCACCAACACGCAAGGCATCGCCGATGTCACGTTCTACTTCGGCAATCCCTCCGACCTCCCCATCGTCGGCGACTTCAATGGTGATGGCCGTGACACGGTGAGCATCTACCGACCCTCGGAAGGCCGGGTCTACATCATCAATCGGCTCGGCATCAACGGCGGCGGTCTGGGCCGGGCGGAGTACTACTACGACTTCGGAGCCGCCGGTGACCTGCCCTTCGTCGGCGACTTCGACGGTGATGGCGTGGACACCATCGGTCTGTACCGACCCTCCACCGGCTGGGTCCACTTCCGCAATACCAACGCCGCGGGCGCGGCGGACGTGTCGTTCCTCATCGGCACCGGCTGGGATTCGGTCTTTGCCGGCGACTGGAACGGGGATGGCGCCGACACCGTGGCTGCCTATCGCCAGGCCACGGGGTTGCTCTTCCTCGGAGCCGACGCCTCGGCGGCCACGGGTCGTTCGCTGGCGGTGGGATCGTTCCGTTCGGCGGTGCCATCGCCGCAGGAGTGAGCCAACGACCGGGCGGCAGAGAAGGAAGAGCCCCGGACCGCCAGAGGGTCCGGGGCTCTTCGATTTCGACGGGACCTGAGGCTCATGCCACCGGCCCCGCTGGGCTCAGACCGGATCCAGCCCGAACTCCCCGGCCACGGGGTGCCAACCAGCCGAACCCCACACGAACTGGGCGTCGGCTACGCCCTGGGTGTTCGTGTACCGGAAGTAGAACGTCGTGTTCCCTGGCCGGTACAGGCCCGGCGAGTCGGTGCCGTCCGAGTTCCAATCCCCGGCGAACATCCGGTCCCCCGGATCACCGAAGAAGAACTGGTTGTCGGCCACACCCGCGGTGTGGCTGTTGCGGAAGTACACGATTCCGGTGGACTGCCGGTGCAGCCCGATGGTGTCGGTCCCATCGTTGTCGAAGTCGCCCACGAACGGGAGATCACCCGGATTCCCGAAGTAGTAGGCGAGATCGGCGACGCCGAGGCCGGAGTCGTTGGCACCGAGTGAGTTGAAGATGTACACGCGACCCTCCGACGGGCGGTACAGCGACACGGTGTCGCAGCCGTCGTTGTCGAAGTCGCCGGCGATCGGAATGTCACCGGGGTTGCCGATGAAGTACCTGAGGTTCGCCACACCCTGGGTGTTGGTGTTCCGCAGGTACACATACCCATCCGACTGGCGATAGAGCCCGGGGGTGTCCACCCCGTTGCAGTCCCAGTCGCCCATGAACGGGTAGTCACCCGGGTTCCCGTAGTAGAAGGTGGTGACGTCACCGGCGCCGTTGCGCAGGTGCCACTGACCCGTACTCCGGTTGACCAGGCCCACCGTCTCGGGCGCGCCCGGCCCAGCCACGATCGTCACCGTCACCGTGAAGGTGTCGGTGCTCACGTTGCCGTCGGAGTCCGACGCCGTGCATGTGACCGTGTTCACCCCAATGGGGAACAGCGAGCCCGAGATGGGGTCGCAGGTCACTGCCACTGCACCATCGGGAACGTCCGATGCCGTCGGAGCCGTGTAGTTCACGACGACTCCTCCCGCGTCCGGCGCCTCGACTTCCATGTCGGCGGGAGCGCCCGCAAACACGGGGCCGGCACCACAGGTGCCGTCGAGCGCGGAGGTGGTGAGGAACGGCGAAACCGTGACACCCGTGGTCACCGGATCACCCGTGCCCGGGCCGGATCCGCCCGGTCCGGAGGCATCGCCCCACCAGTTGCACGCCGCGTCGAACGGGCCTGCAGTCAGCGCCTCGACGCCGGTGGTGTTGCCGGTGATCGTGTTGCGATGCGCCGAGCTCGCCGTGGCGGCGCCATCGGCGGTGAGTTGGATGCCCACGTCGTTGTTCGAGATGGTGTTGTCCGCCATCGTCGCCGCCGACGTGTCGGCCGAGTCGTATCCGATCGCCACACCGACGGTGTTGTCGGTGAAGGTGTTGCTATGGATGTCGGCGGTGGTGCCGGACCCGTAGTACGTAGTGACCAACACCGCGGCCGATGTCGACCCGTCGCTCGCTGCCACGCCCCGATTGCCGCTCACCGAGTTTCCGGCGACGACGATGTGGGCCCCGCCGCCGGCCTCGATCGCGTAGTCGAGGTGATCGCCGGTGCCCTTCCCGGTGAAGGTGTTACCCGACACCGAGCCGGTGGACGACCCCAGGTCGCTCCGATAGAAGGCCGAGATTCGCCCGATGTTGTTGAAGGTCGAGTTGTAGATGTTCACCGGCCCGAGACCACGGGCGGCCACCGCCAGGCCCGCATACCCCGGATGGAGGATGTTGGCGAAGGCGACGTTGTCGAAGGTTCCACTACCGAAGTGGCGGAAAGCCTCGAACACGTTGAAGCCGGTGCCGTCGAAGGTCATGTTGCTGATGTCCACATCGCCCGACGTGATGAGGAACCACCCCCGGGCGTTGCCGGAGGTGCCGGTGTTGGCCGACGGCTTGATGATCGTCGCGGCCCGACTCTCGCCGACGATCGTGAGGTCACGACCGATGGCGATCTGCGGACCCTCGGTGTACGTGCCGTCACGCACCTCGATCAGGCTGCACTGTCCATCATCGATGGCCGTCTTCAGGCTCTTGTAGTCGCCGGCGCCAGTGGCATCGACGACGCAGGTCGGATAGGCGGGATCGGCTGTGATCACCTCGAGTACGAGCGGGTAGCCCGTCCAGGCGGTGTCGCGGCGGAACACGTTGACGCCGCCGGCGCCACCGTCGGTGTAGTTCGATGCGGTGTGGGTGTCCCAGAAGACGTCATCGGCGTCCGGGTTGGTCCCGACATTGGCCGGCTGCACGCCACCCAGTCCGACATTGAGCGCCGTATAGGGACCGGCCACTCCCGTGGGCGACTCGCCCCAGGTCTGAGTGTTGTACGCCACGCCAAGGATCACCTCGTCGGGCAGCACCACGTCGGCCAGGCTGAAGTCGAAGGTGATCTCGAAGGCCAGACCGTTCATGCATGTCGCGCTGGCCTCGTGGTACCACTTGCCGGCGTTGGCGGCCGTGCAGTTGACATCGTCCGCCGAGGGGCGATACGGCATGTCGAAGGTGGTGGTCTTGCTGGCCAGAAGCGCCCCGACCGCGGGGTTGGCCCCGCTGTCGTCCACGGCGAACACGTTCAGCGTGATCGGATGGCTGAAGGTCGCTCCGGGGGTGGTGAGACAGTCGAGGAGATTCCACTCACCCGTCTCACACGCCCAGCTGCTCATCCCCACCGAGATCGTCTTCAGGTGACGCGAGGTACCCGCAGCGAAGGACACGTGGTCCCCGAACTGGTCGGTCTGCGTCGCCTGGAAGCCGAGGCTGGGATAGTTCCCCGGCAGCGTCACCGGGAACGAGTCGTAGGCGACCTCGTCGCCGACGACCGTGGCCGAGGCTGCCGGCATCGCCACCGCCAGCATCGCCACGATCAGAAACACCAATGCGGGAACCCCGCCCCCGCGCGTGCGCCTTGGAACAGACATGGTCTGGCACTCCCTGCTCGTCGTCGTCGCCGCGGTCCCCGCCGCGGATTCGCGCGAGCATTTGCGGGTATATCCGGAGCGGGACAGGGTCCAAAGACCGCGCGGGGTGTTCAGCGCGATATATCTGACAATGTAATTCGACCACTCACAGTGATAGTCGGGGTCAGATCGTGTGGTCGTGCGACGCCACGGACGCGACGCTCGTCCGGCCAACACCCCCGGATCGACCACCACAAGACCCGCACAAACCGCCAGAGGCCGTAACTTGGCCCATCCCCCACCGCATCAAGCGGTACCGCGGCCATGCCGAAGATGAGTGGAGCGATATGACACGTACGGTGCGAACCCTCCCCCTGGCGCTGGTGCTGGCGCTGGTCATGGCACTGATGCCGACGGCAGCGCGCGCCCAGGTGCCGGTCCCCGACGAAGGACCGATCCCCGAAGACGTCCCGTCGTTCAACGAGTCACCCGGTTGTGACGCCCTCGACGGCATCCGAGGACCGACGGCGGAGGACCCCGGTCGCATCGAGGGATCAGAACCCATCTACGGGCCGTGGGCCGACTTCTACGGACGCACCATGGTGCTCGCCTGGGGTCAGGCGGTGGCGGTGCGGGTGCCGTTCATGTCGCCCGGCACCAAGTGGCTCTACATCCACGAACGCGTCCTCCCCGCGTTCCAGATGGTCGTGGACAACCTCATCGCCCAGGACGCCCTCGGGAACCGCTACACGGTGTACGACAACTACACCTGGTCGTGGTCGTCGTACACGATTCCGCCAAAGCGCCATTTCTCGTTCCACGCCGTCGGGGCGGCGATCGACATCAACTCGAACCGCAACCCCTATCGCGCCGACAATGTGCTGATCACCAACATCCCCGACTGGTTCGTCGATGCCTGGCGCGACGCCGGGTGGTGCTGGGGTGGCGACTGGCAGACCATCAAGGACACGATGCATTTCGCCTGGAAGGGTCCACTGCACACGCCGGGATACGTGATGCCGCCTCCCCAGCCGCCCCTCGTGGCTGCCACCGCATTCAACGCCGAAGTGCCGCTCGGCGTGGTGCTGCCGCCGAACGACGGCCACCCACACCTCGTCGCCGACCTTGATCGCGATGGTGCCGTCGACGTCGTTCGCCTCGTACCCGTTCCCACCGGTGTGGCACTCGTCACCGCTGCCGCCCGCTACCGCTTCGCCAAGCCGCAGATCCTGGCGCGCACCGCGGTCGCACCCACCGATGCGTCCGCCCCCGCCGATCTCGCCGACCTGAGCCGCGATGGCCGCCCGGACCTCGTCTACCTGCTCGACGACGGTGGAATGCTCTCGCTCGAGGTGTTCCCGCTGGTGCAAAGTGGGGTCCTCAGCCCGGTGACGATCCCGACTTCGGTCCCCCACGCGGCCGACGCCACCTACCTGTTCGACGATCTCGACCGGGATGGTTACACCGACCTCTTCGTCGTCGCTTCCGGCGATCCCGCCCACCTCGAGGTGTGGCTCGGTCCCGACTTCACCACCGCCACGACCTCGGTCGATCTCGGGGTGGGGGCAGCCGGGCACCGCTTCGACACGGGCGACCGGAACGTCGATGGCATTCCCGACGTATTCGCCCTCGCCGACGACGGTTCGCTCACCGTGCACCTCGGCTCGGCCTCCTTTGCCCCCTCGGCACCGGTGGCGACCGGGGTGGTCGGCGACGAACTGTTCTTCGTCGAGGATCTCGACGGCGACGGTCACAGCGATTTCTTCCTCGTCGGACCCGACGGAAGCGCCCGGTTGCGCCGCGGTGGCGCCTCGACCCACGACCCGAGCGTCTGGTACGCGGTCGAGGAGATCGACGTCGGCGGCCCGCTCTCGTGCATCACCAGCCCATTCCGGATGGCGGTGGAAGGCGGCTCGGTGGCACTGGTCGATCCGGCGACCGGGATCTGGTGCATGCGGGGAGGGGGCGGCGAGCTCACCTCGTTCTACTACGGCAACCCCGGCGACTCGCCGTTCATGGGCGACTGGGACTGCGACGGCATCGACACCCCCGGCCTGTACCGGCGGTCCGATGGCTACGTGTACCTGCGCAACTCGAGCACCCAGGGTGTCGCCGACGTGTCCTACTTCTTCGGCAACCCCGGGGACATCCCGCTCGCCGGCGACTTCGACGGGGATGGCTGCGACACGGTCGGTCTGTACCGCCCGGCTGATGGACGCTTCTACATCATCAATCGCCTCGGGAGCGGCGATGCCGGCCTGGGGGCGGCCGAGATCGATTTCGTCTTTGGTGATCCGCGAGACGTCCCCTTTGCCGGCGACTTCGACGGCGATGGCACCGATACCGTCGGCATGCGTCGCTCGTCCGATGGGTTCGTCTCGTATCGCAACAGCCACGGCGAGGGACCCGCCGATGGTGAGTACTACTTCGGCAACCCGGGCGATGTCATCCTGATGTCCGATTGGGATGCCGACGGCGACGACTCACCCGGCGTATTCCGCCCATCGACCGCCACGTTCTACTTCCGCTACGCCAACAGCACCGGCGTCGCCCAGGAGCGGGTTCCGTTCGGTGAGTGGGACTGGTTCCCGGTGGCGGGACGCTTCGGCGCCTGATCGCGACGACGGCCCAGGCCGCCGTAGGCTGACGCGGTGGTGATCCATGCGCTCGAGGTGATCGTCCTCGCCTTCGTGGTGTACGGCGCGGCGACCGCGCTCTTCGGCTGGCCCCACCCCGTAGCCGCCCCAACCGGCGAGCGGACCCGCCGCTTTCGGGTGGTGGTGCCGGCGCACGATGAGGGCCACGTCATCGGGGCCCTCATCGCCGACATCGTCGCCCAGCAGTACCCCGCCCCCCTCATCGCCACCTGGGTCATCGCCGACCGCTGCTCCGACGACACCGCTGCCGTGGCGGCTGGATTCGGAGCCGCAATCGATGCCCGCACCGAAGGCGAGCCCGGTAAGGGAGCGGCGCTGCACTGGCATCTCGATCGCCACCCCCTGGACCCGAATGAAGCGCTCGTGGTGCTCGACGCCGACAACCGCGTTCCCCAAGAACTCCTCGCCCGTTTCGCCGACGAACTCGACTCCGGCCACTTGGCGTTGCAGGCCTACCTCGACGTCACCACGGAGCTCACTGGCCTGGCGACGGCAACCGAGA
>CAYYIA010000055.1:0-9074 GCA_964471875.1 uncultured Acidimicrobiia bacterium | reverse complement strand
CCGGCGGTGCGCGTTTCGAAGCCCTCCGCCTCGAGGCTCCGTTTTACGAAGCCGAGCACGTCGGGATCGTCGTCGATGACCAGAATCCGGTCGCTCATGCCTTCCCGTCTACCGCAGTGCGGAGACGCTCGACAGCGGCAACCGGATCGGCGGATCCGAAGATCGCGGTGCCGGCGACGAACACATTCGCCCCGGCATCCCGGGCCTGTCGAGCGGTCTCAGGGGTGATTCCCCCATCGATCTCGATATCGGCACGGATTCCGGCCGAGTCAACCAACTTGCGAGCCGCTTCCACCTTGGGAAGCACCTCGGGCATGAAGGCCTGGCCGCCGAATCCGGGAACCACCGACATCACCAGGATCAGGTCGCACAGCTCCGCAAAGGGGGCCAGTGCCCCAAACGGGGTGGCCGGGTTCACGACGAGACCGAATCGAAGGCCCGCTTCCCTGGCAGCATCGGCAGCCCGGCGAGGGTCAGGGTGTACCTCGAGGTGCACCGTCACCAGGTTGGCCCCGGCGGCACGCAAAGGCTCGAAGAGCGAGATCGGGTTCGTGACCATGAGGTGGCAATCGAACTCGAGGTCCGTCGTTGCCCGCAAGGCCGCAATCACCGGCATCCCGAACGAGAGATTGGGCACGAAGTGCCCGTCCATCACATCGACGTGGAGGAAGTCGACATGGGCCGCGATCCGGGCCACATCGTCACCGAGTCGGGCGAAGTCGGCACCGAGGATCGAAGGAGCGATCTTGTTGGCCACCCGACGAGGTTACCGGCGCTGGAAGCGAATCCGGGTGCTCCCACCGGGTTGTCCGCCGCCTACCCTTCCCCGCCATGGATCGATACCGCATCACCCCGGGTTCCGCCGTGCGTCTCGCCGATCACGACCCCGACGACACCTCTGCCTTCCCCCAGGGAAAGGGAGAGGCCAAGGCCCGGGCCAAGGACACGACCAAGCGCCTCGAGGAACTCCAGGAGTTGCTGTTCGCCGAGGGAAGAAGGCGGGTGCTCGTCGTGCTCCAGGCGATGGACACCGGCGGAAAAGACGGAGTGATCCGCCATGTGTTCGAGGGCGTCAATCCCGCCGGGGTGACGGTGGCGTCGTTCAAGAAGCCGACGGCCCCCGAGCTCGCCCACGACTACCTCTGGCGGGTTCATGCCCGCGTCCCCGGCAACGGCGAGATCACCATCTTCAACCGATCCCACTACGAAGACGTGCTCGTGGTGCGGGTTCACTCCCTTGTGCCCGAAGCGGTCTGGGCCGAGCGCTACGACCAGATCAACGCCTTCGAGGAGACACTCGCTGCCGAGGGGACGACCATCCTCAAGTTCTACCTTCACATCTCCAAGGATGAACAAGCCCAGCGACTCCGGGACCGCGTCGCCGATCCCACCAAACAGTGGAAGTTCAACCCGGCGGATCTCGCCGAGCGGGCCCATTGGGACGACTACGTCGCCGCTTACGAGTCGGTGCTGTCGCGCACCTCGACACCGTGGGCGCCGTGGTATGTGGTTCCCGCCAACGCCAAGTGGTACCGCGACTTCGTCATCGGAAGCGTGCTCGTGGCGACGCTCGAAGGCCTCGGCATGCAGTACCCGCCCCCGCCTCCGGGGCTCGAGGCGGTGGTGATCGAGTGAGGAAGTCACCAGTCACCGGTCTCCAGTCGCCAGTCGGCGTTGGGCATGTGGCGATTGGCGATCGGGCAAGATCGGGCATCGGGGCGGCGTCCGGCTCTGATGCCTGATATCTGAGATCTGATATCTGACATCTGAAGTCCGACACCGGGCACCGGTTCAATCGAAGATCGCTGGCGCTCCCCTGCGGCCGTTCATCCAGGCTGTCGCGGCCATGGGAGGCTTGCCGGCGGGCTGAACCGTCACCAGGGTCACCACACCGTCGGCGGTGCCGAGAAGCACGGCTCCGTCGCGGCGCTCCGCCCTCCCCGGTGTCGCCTCACCCTGCGCCCGCCGCACCTCCCACACCTTGAAGCGCTCCCCTTCGACGATGGACCAGGCCCCGGGGGCCGGGTTGAAGGCGCGCACGGCTCGCACCATCGCCTCGGTGTGATGCCGCCGCGGATCGAGGTGGGCTTCGTCGACGGTGACCTTGGCGGCGGCCGTCGCCCCCGCCGGGTCCTGCGGAACCGGTCGCAGCGTACCGGCGACGATGGCCTCGAGCCGGGAAACGAGCAGGCTGGCGCCGAGGCCGGCAAGGCGGGTGGTGACTTCGCCGGCGGTCTCCGCGGCGCCGATCGGAGTGGTCACCCGATCATACGTCGGACCGGTGTCGAGCCCCTCATCGAGACGCATCAGCGTCACCCCCGTCTCGGTGTCACCGGCGAGGATCGCCCGCACCACCGGGCTGGCCCCGCGCCAGCGCGGGAGCAGCGAGAAGTGAACGTTCACGAACCCGGCAGCCGGAGTGGAGAGCGCCGCGGCGGGAACGATGCGGCCGTAGGCGGCCACCACCGCGACATCGGCACCTCGAACCAGAGCGGCGAGGTCGGCCGACTGCTTTGGTTGCGCCACCGGCCAGCCGTGGCGGGTGGCTTCGACCTTCACCGGTGGTGGCAGCGGATCGCCCGAACGCCCCCGGGGCTTGTCCGGCCGCGTGATGACGATCGTCACCTCGGCGATGACCCCGAGGGAGGAGAGGATCGGGACCGCCGCATCCGGAGTTCCCAGGAACGCGGCGCGGATCAACCGGTGCCCCGCTCCATGGCTTCGAGGCGGAGTTCGCGCAGGGCCTCCTTGCGCTCCCGACGCGTGAGTCGTTGCAGGAGCAACACCCCCTCGAGGTGGTCGACCTCGTGCTGGAGCACGCGTCCCATCAACTCCTCGCCCTCGTACGTCACGTCGCGGCCCCGCAGGTCGGTGCCCCGGACCCGGGCGTAGGCGGGGCGCTCGATCGGCCAGTATCGATCCGGCACCGAGAGGCATCCTTCCTCATAGAGGTACTCGCCCGAGGTCGCCTCGAGCACGGGATTGAGCACGTGATGCGGGCCGTCGCCGGCGTCGAAGACGATGACGCGAAGCGACACCCCGATCTGTGGCGCCGCCAGTCCCACCCCAGGGGCGGCGTACATCGTCTCGATCATGTCCTCGACCAGGCGATGCAGCTCGGCATTCCCCGCGCCCACCGGCGCCGCCGGAAGGCGCAGCACCGGGTCGGGATAGGTTCGGATGGGAAAGATGGCCATCGACCGAGGAGGTTAGAGCGCGGCCCGTTGCCCGTTGGCCGAGGAAAGAGCGGCTAGAAGCCAGAGGCCCCGTTACCCGTTACCCGTTACCCGTTACCCGGCTGGAGACATCCTTACAGATCCACGGGATCGGCGTCGATGCGGACTCGCACGCCGGCCTCGCGCCATCGCCCCACCAGCGATCGCAGCGTGACGCGGGCAGCGGCGAGATCGATCCCTTGCACCAGCCAGCGCCATCCACCCGGCACCGCGGCGGGTCCATGGACCTGCGCCCGGTCGCCGACGACCACCGCCAACTCCCCCGGATCGACCTGACCCGATGCCTCGATCACGAGGATCTCGCCGCCGGGCGGGAACCCGAGAGCCGCCCGTCTCGCAGCATCGTCACGGATGAACGGAAGCGGATCCCCGTCACGCAGGGCCACCAGCGCCCGGTGTTCGGGATCGGCGGTTTGGATCAGCCCGCGTCGTCCCCGTCCGGTCCCCGCCGCGGCAACCGCTCGGGCGAGGAGTCGCAGTCCGTCTTCGGCCGCCCGATACGACGGCGCCATCAACGGTCCGTCCCCATCGAGGATCACGGTGAGATCGACGTGGAGAAGCGGGAGGTCGCGCTCCGTCGCCACCACGAACTGCCGGCCCGAACCGGCAACACCGATACGGTCGCTCCCGACGATCCGGGACACCTCGGCGAGCACCCGGGGAACGGCAGCACCAAGTGCCTCGAAACGTCGCCCCCCGCACGACCCGCATGCCTCGGTGGCCGCCCCGCAGCGCGGGCAGACCGTGGCGTCGCCGGGGCTTGCTCCGCAAGCCCCGCAGCGTCGCAAGGTGCGGCACCGGACGCATCGTTGCGCCGCGGTGCGGCGATGGGTGAACAGCAGCACCCTGCGCCCGCCGGCGGCGCGCAGTGCCGCCGCGGTGGCGGTTGCGATCAGGCCGGTACCGGGTGGGTCGGCACGTCGGTCGACCAGATCGACGAGACCCCAGGGGCGGTGGCGCCGCTCGACGGTCCCGGCACGGCTCACCGCCTCGGCCGTCGGCACGTGTTCGAGGAGCATCACCCCGAACCGCTGCACCGAGGCCCGGCGCAGGAGAAGCTCACGGGCGTGGATGGTCGGCGTCGCCTTGTCCTTCATCCCCCGGCGGCCCTCACCGGCGAGCACCGCCAGGCCGGGAGCCGCCATCGGCCATGCCGCCACCTCACGGGTGCCGACGACGAGGGAGCCAGGTCGTGTTGCCGCCTCGACCCAGCCAGCGGTCACTGCAGCCCCACCGAGGCCGGAGGACATCGCCGTGACCGGTCGGTGCAGTCGGGAGCCCAGGGCCCCGGCAAGGGCTTCGGCCTCGGGAATCGTCGGAGCCACCACCATCACCGTGCGACCGCTCTCGAGCACGGGAACGGCCGCGGTCACGATGTCGTCGCCCCAAGGTTCCGGAGCGACTACCAGGAGGGGACGCCGGCGCTGTCCCTGGTTCCCGACCGGCGTCGGGGCCCCCCGCGGAAGGTTCGGCGGGGTGGTCTTGGCCAGGACCGCCGCCAGCGGCGCCACGTAGTGGAGCGCGGCCCACCGCAGCACCCCGAGGAAGGCGGCATCGAACACCGGGAGGTTCCCCGAGACTGCGAGCAACGGTCGCAGTCTCGGCCGAACGGGTTCGCCGACCGCCACCACCCAGCCACGGACCCGGCGGCCACCGAGGGGCACCCTGACCAGCGAGCCGACCTCCACGGCCATCCCGTCGGGCACCGAGTAGGCGAACCCGTCATCCACCGCGAACGAGGCCACGTCGGGTATGACCCGAGCCGCGCCGGTCAGCGGGACCGAACCTCGGCGATTCGGTCCCACAGCCGGTCGGCGATCGACTCCTTGGACTGCAAGGGCCACTCCTCGACCGTGCCCTCCGGAGTGAGCACGGCCACGGCATTCGTGTCACCACCAAAGCCGGCGCCCGGAGCCGTCACGTCATTGGCGACCAGCAGGTCCACGCCCTTGACCCTCGCCTTCTCGGCGGCGCCGGCAGCAGGGCCGGTCTCAGCCGCAAAGCCGACGAGGAATGGGCGCGGCTGTAGTGACGCCACGCCGGCGAGGATGTCCGGCGTTGGCTCGAGCACGATCTCGGGAGGTCCGGAGGCGCGTCGCAGCTTCTTCGGCGCGGGAGCGGCCGGCCTGAAGTCGGCGACGGCGGCGGCGAGCACGACAACGTCACTGCGTGGCGCTGCCTCCCAGATGGCCTCGGCCATCTCGGCAGCGGTCTCGACCGCGATCACCGTGATCGCCGGATGGTGCGGAGCAGCCGCCGTCGTCACCGGCGTCACCACGGCGCCGCGCCGCGCCGCGGCGAGGGCGATGGCGTTGCCCATCTTCCCCGACGACCGGTTGCCGATGTACCGCACGGGATCCACCGGCTCCCGGGTACCGCCGGCGCTGACGAGGACTCTCCATCCGTCCAGGTCGCTGCCCGCCAGAACCACCACCACCGCGGCGAGGATGTCCTCCGGCTCGGCCATCCGTCCCACGCCTTGATCCCCGCCAGCCAGCGCTCCGCTGACCGGTCCGACGAGCCGTACCCCATCGGCGGCGAGTCTCGTGACATTGCGGCGCGTGGCCGGGTGTTCCCACATCTCGGTATGCATCGCCGGAGCGATCACGACCGGGCCACGGAAGGCAAGGATCGTCGCCACCAGCAGGTCGTCGCTCTCGCCCGATGCCAAACGGGCGAGGGTGGCGGCCGTGGCCGGGGCCACCACCACGGCATCTGCCCAGGCCGCGAGCTCGGTGTGGGGCGACACGGTCTCCGTCCCAAACAGCTCCGTCAACGGCGGAGCGCCGGTGATCGCCGCCATCGTCTGAGGGCCGAGGAACTCGAGCGCCGAGCGCGTCATCACGACACGAACCGTGGCTCCGGCCTCCACCAGGCGTCGGGCTAGATAGGCGGCCTTGAACGCGGCGACACCGCCGGTGACTCCGAGGACGATGCGCCGCCCGGCGAGCATGCCGCTACTCGCCGGAGTCGACGATGACCTTGTCGGCAGCGATCTCCTCGAAGGCGATCGAAAGCGGCTTGCGTGAGAGCGAGTGCACCTGCGGCGGCACGTATCCGCCGATCCCGTCACCCAGCTGGTTGAAGTAGGAGTTGATCTGGCGAGCGCGCCGCGCCGCCAGGACGACGAGCGTGAACCGCTCTCCGGTGCGTTCGAGCACGGTTTCGATGGGCGGTTCGATCATCATGGTTGGATCACCGGGGGGTCGGGAACTCCACCGAGTATACCGGCCACCTGCCGAACTGCGGCATCGAGGTCGTCGTTCACGACGTGATGCTCGAAGAGCGTGGCCGCCTCCGCCATCTGTTCGCGGGCGATGGCGAGGCGCCGGACGATGTCTGCCTCAGAGGTGTCGCCGCGACGCCGGAGTCTGGCCTCGAGGGCATCGAGGTCGGGAGGGGCGATGAAGATCATGATCGCTTCGGGGAACAGTCGTTTCACGTTGCGGGCGCCGGCCATCTCGATGTCCAGAAGCACGTCCCGCCCGCTGCGCCGCGGACCGGTCACCTCGGCCACCGGAGTCCCATAGAGGTTTCCTCCGTACTCGGCCCACTCGATCAGGTCACCGGCCGACACGGCCGCCTGGAAGGTGGCGCGGTCGACGAACCGATAATCGACCCCCTCGACCTCACCGGGGCGCGCCGGACGAGTCGTCATCGAGACCGCAAAGTGAAACGGCACACGGGTGGCGAGCCCCTCGACGACGGTCGACTTGCCTGCCCCCGAGGGGCCAGACACGACGATCAGTCGGCCGAGGGGCCGGTCAAGAGAGGGCGGCGAGGAGAGCCTCCTTCTGTTTCGGCCCGAGTCCGCGCAGGCGCCGGTTCTCGGCGATCCCCACGGCTTCCATGAGCCGGTAGGACTTCACCTTGCCCAATCCCGGGAGGGCAGTGAGCACCGCCTTGACCTTGATGCCTCCGATGTGTTCCTCGTCCACGCGGTCGAGCACCTCCCCGAGGCTCAACGTTCCGCGGCGCAGCTCCTCACGGAGGTCGGCACGCACCCGGCGCGCCACCGCAGCCTTGGCGAGCGCCCGAGCCCGATCATCTGCCGAAAGACTCGGTGGTCCCGACATCGCGCTCCTTCCGTCTCCCCGACGCACTCTATCGACGCCGCTTGCCCGCCCGGGATGGTGCTGCCCCCGCCCCGGTGGTTCCGAAGCGAGTGAGCGCCTCGAGGTCCGGGAGCACCAGGACTCCAGCACCGCGCCGCTCCGCCTCCACCCACTCGGCGCTGTCCGCACCGGCATCGACGATGCGAGTCACCTGTGGAGTCACCTGGGCGAGCACCCCGAGATCGGCGAAGGTTCCGATGATTCCGGTGGCACCGGCCCCGGCTGCGACATCGGCAAGCCGCGAGACCAGACGGCCGCGTGTGCTGCCCGTCAGCGACGCCACCTCGCCCGGTTCGAGCCCCGCAGCGATGGTGGTGGCGGCGATCCCACACCCGGTCCCCGACACGGCAGCGACCGCGGCAGCCACCGCAGCGGCGCCACCGAGGGCGGACACGGTCACCCACGATGCCCCGAGGCGGGCCAGCCTCCCGGCGGCAGCACCCACCGCCGGAGCCGGGCCGGAGAGCGCGGCGAGGACCAGCACAGGGCCGAGTTCGTCGAGGGCGCTCACCAGCGCCGGGCCGATTCCGCTCACCAGCTCGACGTCGACGGCGAACCCTGCGGTGCTCCCGACACCCCGCGCCGCCACGAAGGCCTCTTCGGCACTGCGTCCGGTCAGCCGAACAAAGAGCTCCACGGTCAGCCCTCGGCCGGCTGACGCTCACCGGCGAGCCTGGCGAGGACCCCGTTCACAAAGCCTCCCGAACGAGCCGTCGAGTACGTCGTGGCAAGCCGTACCGCCTCCGAGATGACCACGGGGACCGGGGTACCCGGCCGATGGCGCAGCTCCCACAGGGCGATCCGGAGCACATTGCGATCGATGGGGGGCATGCGCTCCACGCGCCAACCCGTCGCCGTTTCGCCGATGACGGCGTCGAGGGCCTCGCGCTCCGACCACACCCCTGACACCATGTCTGCCGCCCGGCGGCCCAGCTCGTTCGTGTCGGGGTCCTGGCGACGCTGGTCGGCCTCATAGAGCGCCACGAGCGCCTCGTCGCGGGCTTCCGCGGACCTCACGTCACCCGGGTCATGTACGCGCCGGTCCTCGTGTCGACCTTGATGCGATCGCCCTCGTTCACGAACAGCGGAACCTGCACGATCCTCCCCGTCTCCACCTTGGCGGGCTTGGTGCCGGCGGAGGAGCGATCTCCCTTCACCCCCGGCTCGGACTCCACGACCAGGAGTTCCACGCTGGTGGGCAGGTCGATGCCTACGAGACGCCCGTCGTAGTACGACAGATGCACCTGATCGCCGTCGCGGAGGTATGAAGCGGCGTCGCCGATATCGGCGGCCTCGAGGACCACCTGCCCGTACTCCTCGACATCCATGAAGTGGTATCCGAGATGATCGTTGAACAGGTACTGATGCACCTTGCGTTCGACGAAGGCTTGTTGCACCTTCTCGTCGGCACGAAAGGTTCGCTCGACGACCACCCCGTTGATGATGTTCTTCAGCTTCATCTTCACGAAGGCACGGCCCTTACCCGGTTTCACGTGCTGGTATTCGACGATCTGGAAGATGCCGTCGTCGAGGTCGAGCGTCATCCCTGGCTTGACGTCATTGGTCGAAATCATCGGATCTCGAACTCCTTGCTGGATCTGGTGAGGACACGGGGCCCGGTGGCTTCGACCACGACCATGTCCTCGATGCGGACTCCCCCGATTCCGGGAAGGTAGACCCCCGGCTCGACGGTGACGACGTCGCCGACCGCAAGCGGATCGTC
>CAYYIA010000054.1:6681-9167 GCA_964471875.1 uncultured Acidimicrobiia bacterium | reverse complement strand
GGAAGACTCAGAATCGCGTCGTCCCTCGTTACCCTGTCCCCGTGCCCGACTCCCCTGCTTTGGCCCAGAGTGCTGCCACTTGGGCCGGACATCCCATCGACACCGCCCGGCTCGCCCACCTCGAGCAGTTCGCCACCTGGCTGATCGACGAGGCGATTCCTGCGGGCGGGCTGGGACCTCGTGAGGCGGACCGCATCTGGGGGCGTCACGTCGCCGACTCCCTCAGCTTTGCGATTGGGTGGAGCACCCCGCCGGTGGAGATCCTCGACATCGGCGCCGGCGTCGGCCTTCCCGGCATTCCCCTGGCGATCCTCTGGCCTCAGACCGCAGTCACCCTGCTCGACAGAGGCGGTCGTCGCATCCGCCTCCTCACCCGAGCGGTACACATGCTCGGCCTTGACAACGTCCACGTGGCGCAGGGCGACGCCTTTGACGTCGCCGACGAGTGGAAGGGCATCACCTTTCGCGGATCAGTGCGTGCCCCCGAGGCGGTCGGGTTGGCGGCGCGGATGCTGACCCTCGACGGGACTGCCGTCCTCGGGTTGAGCCGGCGCCAGGAGCCTCCGGACCGAACCCGCGACCTCGTAGGAATCGGGACCGCACTGGGTCTGGGGATGGCAGTGTCCGAGGTCCCGGCAGGAATCCTTGACGGACCGGCATGGCTCCTTATCATGCGCGCCGGTGAATGACGTGACGTCTCCCCACGGCGTCGTGGTTGCGGTCGCCAATCAGAAGGGCGGCGTCGGCAAGTCGACGACGACCGTCAACCTTGCCGCTGCCCTGGTCGCCAAAGGTGAGCGGGTGCTCGTCGTCGACACCGATCCGCAGTCGAACGCCACCAGTGGACTGGGAATCGACCGCCGCACCGTGGAGCATTCGATCTACGACGTCTTCATGGGAGAGCGACCCCTCGACGAGGTGATCGCTCCGACCAGCACCAAGGATCTGTTCGTGATCCCTTCGTCGATCGACCTCGCTGCCGTCGAGATCGAGCTGGTCGCCCGCTATGCCAGGGAGCGTCTCCTCGCCAACGCGGTGGCGCACATGGAGGAGAAGTTCGACACGGTCTTCATCGACTGCCCGCCGAGCCTGGGTCTGATCACCGTGAATGCCCTCACCGCGGCCGATGAGGTGCTCATTCCGATCCAGGCGGAGTACTACGCCCTCGAGGGACTGACCCAGTTGCTGCGTTCCATCCAAGCAATCCAGACAAACCTTAACCCTCAACTCAAGATCGAGGGTGCGGTGATCACCATGTACGACCGCCGGACCACCCTTGCCGCCGAGGTGACTGCCCAGGTCAGAGACCACTTTGGATCCACCGCCTACACCACGGTGATCCCCCGGGTGGTGCGGCTCGCCGAGGCACCGTCCTTTGGTGAACCCATCGAATCGTTCGACCCGAAGAGCATCGGGGCCAAGGCCTATCGATCGCTCGCCGACGAATTCAGGAGGAGACATGGCCGCGCGTAAGTCCGGACTGGGCAGGGGCCTCGATGCCCTTCTGGCGGCGGGTCGCCCCACCGGCGGCTTTGCCATGGTCCCGGTCGATGCCATCGACCCCAATCCCCGCCAACCCCGGGATCGCTTTGGATCCGATGCGCTCCAGACCCTGGCGGATTCGATTCGCGAGGTGGGTGTGCTGCAACCGATCGTGGTTCGCCCTGCCGGCGCCGATGGCCGCCACGAACTGGTGGCGGGGGAGCGGCGCCTGCGCGCAGCTCGGATGGCCGGACTCGCCGAGATCCCGTGCGTGATTCGCGACGGCGACGATCAAGGCCGGCTCGTCGAGGCCGTCATCGAGAACGTGCAGCGCGAGGACCTCGATCCCCTCGAAGAGGCCGCCGCCTACCGGAGTCTCATGGAAGATTTTGGGTTGACTCACGATCAGGTGGCCACGCGGGTGGGCAAGAGTCGCTCGGCGGTCACCAACAGCGTGCGGTTGCTCGGTCTGCCCGGTGCCATCCAGACCCTGCTCGTCTCCGGCAAACTCAGCGCCGGCGCGGCCCGGGCCCTGCTCGGCACCGACGACACCGCCTACGCGGTGCGCATCGCCAACAAGGCCGCCGCGGAGGGATGGTCGGTGCGCCAGGTCGAAGAGGCCGTGCGCGCCCGACTCGGCATCGAGGAGAAGGAACCCAAGCCGGTCCGTCCGAAGAAGGATCGCGCCGCGCAGATCATCGTGCTCGAGGAACGACTCAGCGAACGCCTCGGCTCACCGGTGAAGATCGAGTACACCCGCCGCGGCGGTGGCCGCATGACGATCCGCTTTGGCTCCCTGGACGATCTGGAGCGGATCTACCGGAACCTGCTGGGGGCGTCGGGGAAGTAGGAAGTTCGCAACTCGCAATTCGTCAGAACCGAAAGGCGAAAAGCGAAGGGCGAAAGCCAATGGGCGATGGGCAATGGGCAATCGCCAGAGAAGCACCGTTTGCTCATTGCTCATTGCTCATTGCTCATTGCTCATTGCTCATTGCTCATTGCTC
>CAYYIA010000054.1:0-6581 GCA_964471875.1 uncultured Acidimicrobiia bacterium | reverse complement strand
TTGCTCATTGCTCATTGCTCATTGCTCATTGCTCATTGCTCATTGCTCATTGCTCGTTGCTGGCGACAACCCAGTCCTAGCGCTCACCGAGCCGTCTGCCCCTGCTCCCCAAACCACTCGTCCACGGCTCGGACGACGGCCCGGCCGAGGGTGGAGTCGAGACGGGGGAGTGATACCACCACGGCGGGAGCACGGGTGGCGCGCAGCAACGGCATCGTGCGGCCGGCGGCGCGGACGCCCAGTCGCGCAGCCAGACCGGTGGCGATGGCGGACCCGGCCTCGCTGTGGCTCTGCGCCGAGGCGAAGTAGAACACCCCGGGGGTGTCGGTTCCAGGATGGCAGAACCCGAGGATGAGATCGGCGGCGACCTCATTGGCGTGTTCGGCACGAAGCCGCTCGGCGGGGCGGGTGTCGGCCGATCGAGACAGGAAGGCTTGTGCCCCGGCTTCGCGCACCGTGAGCGCTGCTCCGCCTGCTGCGGTCCACGACTCGGCGGATTCGTGGTCGTCGCGACAGAAGGGATCGAGGAACACCCGCAGGCCGACCAGGCTGTGGGGCAGTGCAGCCAACCACACCCGCTCGCGGACGTGGTGTCGGCCCATCTTCGCCGTTTCGCGCGAGATCTGGTCGAGTTCCTGCACCACCTCGGGGCCGACGATTCCGTCTTCGGCCATGTGCCGGTTCTGCTGGAAGTCGAGCACGGCCCGCAGCGTCGAGGCCCCAAAGATGCCATCCACCGACCCGGTATCGAACCCGATGGCGTTGAGGCGACGCTGCAGGTCGGCGACATCGTCCCCGTGGAGCATCGGCATCCGGTTGTAGAGCAGACGATCGCCGAGGCGGTGCCCGGCGTCGACCATCGTCCGCCAGGTCTCCCGGCCCACCATGCCATCGGCGGTCAGCCGGCGCGACTTCTGGAAGGCGGTGACGGCCGACGAAGTGCCTTCGGCAAACACCCCGGGGGAGTCGGGTGCCGTGGAGAAGCCCAGGGCGTGGAGCCGTTCCTGGATGTCCCGGACCGGCTCCCCGGTGTCACCGATCCGAAAGAGCGCCATTCGTCAATCGTCGCAGGTTGCGGCCCCTTCGGGGCCGCGGCGCCTTTGGAGCCAGTCGCCCTGCAGGTATGCCCCGCTCAGGAAAGGAACGGAGCCAGTTCGGCGAGCAGTTTGACCTTGGGCATGGCGCCCACGATGCGCTTCTTGGGTTCGCCGTTCTGATACACGATGAGGGTCGGGATGCTCATCACGTCATAGGTGCCGGCGGTCTGGGGGTTCTCGTCGACGTTGAGTTTGGCGACGCGCAAGGTGCCGGCGTATTGACCGGCGATTTCCTCGATGGCCGGGGCAATCATGCGGCAGGGCCCGCACCATTCGGCCCAGAAGTCGACGAGGACCGGGGTGCTGCCGGCGATCAGATCCTTGAAGGTCTGGTCGGTTGCCGTGATCGTGTTCTCAGACATGTCGTATCGGCCGGGTGCGGCCGTCCTCCGTTCTCCAGGGGCAACAACCGCGTCGCCCGCTCCGTCATTCCTACGCGTGAGCAGTCTCGAGCCATCGCTCGGCATCGATCGCCGCCTCGCATCCCATGCCGGCGGCGGTGATCGCCTGACGATAGGTCGAGTCGACGACATCTCCGGCACCGAACACCCCCTCCACCGAGGTGGCGGTCCCCTTGAATGTGAGCAGGTAGCCCTTGGGGTCGAGGTCGAGCTGACCGGCGAAGAGCGCGGTGTTCGGGGTGTGGCCGATGGCGACGAACACGCCCTCGGTGGCGAAGTCGGCGAGGTCGCCGGTGATGGTGTCCCGGAGGCGGACCGCAGTGACCGAGTCGTCGCCGAGGACCTCGGCGACGGCGCTGTTCCAACGGACCTCGATCCTGGGATGGCGCAGCACCCGTTCCGCCATGATCTTCGAGGCCCGGAACTCGTCACGGCGATGCACCACGGTCACCTTCTTGGCGAACTTGGTGAGGAACAGGGCCTCTTCCATGGCGGAATCCCCGCCGCCGACCACCACGATGTCGCGCTCCTTGAAGAAGAAGCCATCGCAGGTGGCGCAGGCGCTGACCCCATGGCCGCGCAACTTCTCCTCGCCGGGCACATTGAGCCACTGTGCCGAGGCGCCGGTGGCAACGATCACCGCCTCGGCCCGGTACTCGGTGTCGTCCACCCAGATCCGGAACGGCCGACTCGAAAAGTCCACCTTCGAGACGTCGGAGCCGACGAAGCGGGTGCCGAAGCGGGCTGCCTGCTTGCGGAACAACTCCATCATCTCCGGGCCCATGACCCCGTCGGGGAAGCCCGGATAGTTCTCGACCTCGGTGGTGAGCATCAACTGCCCACCGGCCGCAAGGCCCTCGACGACGAGGGGTTCCAGCCCGCCCCGGGCGGCATATACGGCCGCGGTGAACCCCGCCGGGCCCGACCCGATGATGATGAGTTGCTCGGTCATTCCGCCTCGCGGGAGATGCGCTTTCGCCACAGCAACGCCCCGAACAGCAGGAATAGTCCGCCGACGATGGCGTAGGCCAGCTCCATCGAGTAGCCGCAGTCGCAGGCCTTGCGCAGCAACTCGTCGGCGATGCGGAAGATCCCGACGAGGAAGAAGATGAACGCCAGTCCCACCAGGGTGAGAGCCACCAGTCCCAGGGTGATGAACTTGATCACCCTGGCCACCCGGTCCACGGTCATTGCCCGGATCCGGGTCGCCACCGCCTCGAGCAACCCCGCAACCTTGAAGGGGAAGTCCTCCTTGTCCGGGGAGCCCTCGCGGTCGAAACGGTTGTCGGTCACGCACGTGAGGTTACCGGCCCAGGAAGTCCTCAGTCTTCAGTCCTCAGCCCGAACATCGATCTGGCTGATGACTGAGGACTGAGGACTCTCCGGGCCCCGGAGACTGGAGACTGGAGACTGGAGACTTCCGCTATGGAACCGCGATCGGCGTCTCGCAGTCGGCCGGGTCGAACGCCACCAGGGTGCCTGGTCCGACGCCATCGCTGGCTGCGAGCCGGAACACCACGTAGATGACCGGGGCAGCCGCGGGATCGGTGCTCTCCGTCGGGTAGGTGAAGGTGGTGAACTCGGCACTGCCCAGGTACGCCGTCGCCTCCGCAACGCAGGCGGTGGCGTCGTCGACCGGGCGTTCCAGCACATTGAGGGCTTCGGGGTCGTTCTTGAGCAGCGTGAGGTCCTCGGCCACCTTCGGAAGGATTGCGGCCCGCTCGGTCATCGCCGTCCCCACGGTGGTGGTGGCGTAGCTGTCGCCGGCCTCGAGGGTGCCACCGTCGGCGGCGTCGGTGCCGGCCACGGTCGGCTCTGGAGGCAACTCGGCGCCCAGGGGAGCGGCATCGAACTCGAGGTCGGAGGTGGCCACGGTGGTGGCGCCTTCGGCGGTGATCGCACCCTCATCGTCCCCGCCGGCGAGATCGGCGACGCTGGGGGCGAAGGCGACGATGGCGACCAATGTGGTGGCAGCGACCGCGATCGGTCCCCAGGCCATCCGGCGGCGTGAGCGCGGTGCCACCGCAGGCCCGTCGGCAGTGAGACCGAGGTGCCCGGCCACGGCGGCGTGGAGGGCGATTCGCTCCCGTTCCTCGAGGCGCGGGGTGGCTGCACCCCGAATGGCGGCAAGGGCGGCCCGCTGCGCGGCGAGTTCGGCGGCGGCCCGGCGATCTCCGGCGAGACGCGCTTCGAGGGCGGCAGCCTCGGCGGGCGGCAGGGTGCCCTCGGCAAGGGCAGCAACGAGATCGGGGTCGAAGTCACGCATGGTGGTCACCACTATGAGTGTCGGAGGGGTCCCGCAGGTTCCCGAGGGCCTCGGCCAGGAGCTTGCGTCCCCGGAACACCCGGGATTTCACCGTTCCCACCGGGACCCCGAGCGCCTCGGCCACCGTTTGCAGTCCGAGGCCTTCGACGTCGGCGAGCACGACCGCCGAACGGAACTCTGCGGGCAGGGCGGCCAGGGCAGCCTCGAGGTCCGGGCGAAGTTCGATGGAGCCGAACTCGTCGCCGGCGGCGTGGTCGGGTGGGTCGTTGTTCTCCGGCAGCGCCTCGGCCTGGTGGCGCTTGGCCTTGCGCGCATGGTCGTAACAGGTGTTCACCGCCACCCGGTACAGCCAGGTGCTGAACGCGGATCGGCCGGCAAAGCGGTCGGCCTTGCGGAACACGGTGACGAAGGTCTCCTGGGTGGCGTCGAGGGCAGCCTCGCGATCGCGCAGCATCCGCAGGCAGACGGCAAAGACACGGTCCTCGTGCGCCCGCATCAGGGTGTCGAAGGCAGCCATCTCTCCGCGCAGATAGCGCTCGATGAGGGCGGCGTCGGTGTCGGCCCGGTCGGTCACGACGGCAACGGTACCGGTCAGCCGAGGCGGTACACCACGCCGGCCACCCCCGGCCCGGCGTGGGTGCCCACCACCGGCCCCAGCCGGGCGATCAGCGGTTCCTCGTCCCGGACGGCCCTCAAGGCGGCCAGGAACTCGTCCAGGTCGGCGGGGTCGGAGTGGATCACCCCGAACCGCTTGATGCCATCCCCGAGCGAGACCACGTGATCCACCACCGCCGCCAGTGCCTTGCGCCGAGAGCGCACCCGGCCAGCCGGTTCCACCGCTCCGTCCTTGAACGAGATGATGGGCTTGATGTCGAGAAGGTTGCCGACAAAGGCCTGGGCGCCTCCGATGCGCCCGCCACGCTTGAGGAACTCGAGCGTGTCGAGGGTGGCGAAGATGTTGGAGGCGGCGGCAGCCTCGCGGGCCACCTCCTCGACGGGATCGATGCCGACCCCGGTGGCAGCGAGTTCCGCGGCTTCGATCGCCACCAAACCCAGGGCCGCCGACACCAGAGCGCTGTCGATCACCCGAATCGGGATCCCGCCCCGGAACTGCTCGGCGGCGAGCACCGCCGCCTGGTGGGTGGCGGAGATCTTCGAGGAGATGCAGATCACGACCAAACCGTCGGCGCCCTCGTCCGACAGCTTCGAAAAGGCCTCCTGGAAACGTCCCACCGAGGGCGCCGCCGTCTCCGGAAGCACGGTTCCCTCGGTGAGGCGGCGCCAGAACTCGTCCTTGGTGAGTTGCTCGCGGTCTACGAAGTCCTCGCTGCCAAAGCGGATGGTGAGCGGAACCACCGTGATGCGGTGGCGTTCGAGGACGTCCTCGGGAAGGTCGCACGACGAGTCGGTGACGATGCGGATCACGACGCTCCCTTTCCGCGGTTGGGTGGGATTCTCGCAGGCGGGGGAGAGGCGTGGCGAGGCGGGGCAGCGAACCCGGTCAGACCTTGGTCGTCCGGGTCGCCACGTTGCGCACCACAGAGACCAGCAGGGGGTCGAATCCCTGCGTCGGCCAGAATGCCGCTGCCTCCAGGTTGGCGGTCTCGTAGTCCACGGCGATCCAATCGAATCCGTGTTCCGATGCCCACGCCAGCGCGGCCGCAACGAGGGTCGCCCCGACGCCGCTGCCTCGGGAGTCAGGGTCGACATACATGCCATCGATCCTCACAGGGACCCGACGCCTGATCGAGAGCGGGGCGTCCTCCGACGTGGTGATCGACACCATGCCGACGGGCTTTGCCTGAGCCCTGGCGAGGAGCACCGGCTGCAGCGTGTCGGCAAGGCGGCCGACGAGTTCGTCGCGCCCCGGTGGGGGATTGTCGATGAACGACGGTGCGCCTCGCAGATGTGTCGACATGGCGTCGTGGAGGGCAAGCACGCCTTCGAGGTCGGCTTCACCCGCAGGAGCGACCGCGATGGATCGGAGTGATGGGGTGCCGACGCGGCGGGCCGCGTCGATACCGTGTTGCCCGAACCCGAGCCGTGACCATGCGTCCTGTGCCGGGCGATCTCCGGCGAAGGTGGTCACGGCGTGCGTCGTGCGGCCGTCGGCGACCCATCGCGTCGCGGCCCGTCGGTACATCGGTCCATACACCGCGGGGCCGCCGTCGGTGGCGTGGCACCACTCAGGAACGTAGATCGCGGGAAGGCCTCCGAAGAGGGGTACGCGGAATCCGGCCAGGAACCCCGCGACCTCGCCATCACGGAAGGCGACCACACCGTCGGCGAGGTCGACCCGGCCGAGGGCCGTGCGGACTTCGCCCTGGAAGGCGTCGTCGGTCAACGGGTGCCGTGATCGACTGGCGGTGTGCGCCACGAGGAGTGCGGCAGCGTCGAGGTGATCGCCGCCAAGGGTCTCGACGCTGAGCACGGGGCGATCCTAGGAACGGTGCACCGCACCCTCGCCGGGACCTCAGTGATGTCACCCCCCGCGCAACACCTCCAAGAACACCTCGCCGTAGCGCTCCAACTTCACCGGGCCGACTCCGGGGATCGCCAGCAACCCGGCAGGTGTCGTGGGTCGGGCCTCAGCCATCGCCAGCAGGGTGGCGTCGCTGAACACGACATAGGCGGGCACGCCGCGCTCGTCGGCGAGGCGTCGCCGCAATACCTTGAGCGACTCGAACAGGGGCGAGGTTCGGATCGTGTCGGTTCGCACGGTCCGCGGGCTGCGGTTCGGTGCCGCCACCCGGTCGTGGCCTGCCAGGATGTCGTCGCCGGTGCACACGTCGCAACTCTCGCCGCAGTCTTCGATCC
>CAYYIA010000053.1:0-9201 GCA_964471875.1 uncultured Acidimicrobiia bacterium | reverse complement strand
GTCGCTGTTCCGCATCCAGCGCGACACCCGCTTCGCCAAGGACAAGACCCCGTACAAGACCCACACCGGGATGCAGTTCCGCCATGTCGCCACCCGCGACGACGTCCACGCGCCCGGCTTCTACCTCCACATCGAGCCCAAGGCGTGTTACGCCGGTGTCGGCCTGTGGCGACCGGCGACGCCGGATGCCACCGCCATCAGGATGAAGATCGGCACGGAACCGGCTGCATGGAAGAAGGTCGCCTACGCCAAACGGTTCACCGACGTGTACGAACTCGGGGGCGACACGCTGCAGCGGGTGCCCAAGGGCATCGACCCGAACCACCCGTACGCCGAGGACATCAAGCGGAAGGACTTCATCGCCGGGACCAGCCTCACCGACAAGACGGTGATGGCCGACACGTTCCTCGACGACTACACCGACATGTGCAAGCGCGCCGCCCCGTTCGTGGGGTTCCTCTGCGACGCGGTGGGGTTGGAGTTCTAGGCGCTCCCTCCGTCCTACGATCGGACGATGACCACGGACCGCTCCGACCTCCGTCGCGACATCCTTCGAGGCGCGGCGTTCGATTGG
This sequence comes from uncultured Acidimicrobiia bacterium, assembly GCA_964471875.1. Taxonomy (GTDB): domain Bacteria; phylum Actinomycetota; class Acidimicrobiia; order Spongiisociales; family UBA11373; genus UBA11373. Next base: position 8,627 of record CAYYIA010000053.1, on the reverse strand, counting down.
ATGGCAGCGACATGGCGGCGAACAGACCGCCTCTTCTCCGAGCTGGCAACCGAGTACCGCAACGCTCCGGAGCGACCCGTGCCCGTGGCGCGCCCGACCCGCTCCTACCTGATGTGCTTCGTAAACCGCTCCGGGTCCAACCTCCTCGCCGCTGCGCTCACCTCGACCAGAGTCCTCGGTGTCCCGGTCGAACCGTTCTCGTTCCCGGACATCGAACGAGTGGCCCGTGTGTGGCAAGCCCGGACGCTCCGCGAGTTCGCCCTCCGTGTGATCGACACAGGCACAACCTCAAATGGTGTTTTCGGGGTCAAGCTCTCCGCGGCACAACTGTTCCACCTCGCGCGAGAACGCGTGCTGGCCGACCTCCTCGCCGACCCTCTCTACGTGCTCGTGACGAGACGAGACACGGTCGCGCAGGCGGTGTCGTTCACCATTGCCGATCAGACAGGGCGATGGACGTCGGACGGTTCTTCCGGCGTCGAGCCGACATACGATCCGGTGGCGATCTCGAAAGCGTTGCACTGGATCGCCCAGTCCCAGAGTGCATTCGAGACCTACTTCGCGATGATGGACATTCAGCCGCTGCGCCTCGTCTACGAGGACTTCGTCGACGGCATCGACAACGCCGTCGCGTCCATCGCCGCTGCGCTCGGGGTGGTCGAGCCGGTCGTGGTGAGACCCGAGGGGATCAAGACCCTCCGCCAGGCCACTTCGCTGAACGACCAGTTCCGGAGGCGGTTCCTCGAAGACGCTGCTGGCAGGCAGTGACCGTCAGCCCACGTGACCTCTCGCCCAGGCGAGGAAGGTGTCGTCACCATCGGTGCGGTAGGGGTCGGGGAAGCGGGCCTGAAGGTCGCGGCGAGTCCGGTAGGCCCGCCGGTGTTCGTGGTTGATGGGGCTGCCATCCGCGTATTCGCCGAGCGACCATCGGGGCGGATCGCCTGGGGCGAGGGATGTCGTGTACCTCTCGTACCACTCGATGAGCGAGTGCACCGCGTGGTTCCCCGGGGCGTACCGCTCGGCCATGATCCGATGGGCACCCGAGTCGTACCCGGTGAAGTGATAGAAGCCGAGTGGCTGACCGCTCACCTGGAAGCCTTCGTCGAACGAACCGGTGAACGGCCGCCGATTCAGGTTCCACGTCGCCACGTTGAGGCGCGGCGTCCGAAGGACCTTCACGCTCTCGAACAGGGCTGGCGCAAGATCGACCCACTTCTGATCGGTGAACAGGCCATCAGGTCGCTCGTCGAATCCGAAGAGCGCGGTTCTGTCCGTCCACCACCGCGCGAACCGCAAGCCCTCGGCGTTTCCAGCCAAGCCGATGAACCCGAGGTTGTACACACCGAACCGCAACGCCCCGAGTTCACCATCGACGATTGCCTGGAACTCCTCCTCGGGCTCGGCGAGGTGAGGCGTGAGCACGATCGAGGAGGTCGCCAACTCGTCGATGACATCATCCAGACGCGAGAACAGAACGGTGTCGGGATCGAGGTAGAGCACCCGACCGCAGTCGGGACGCTCCAGCAAGGCGGCGGCGAAGGGAGCCTTGATCGCAGTCGCCAACTCCACGAGCGAGTACCTGAAGAGCCACCCCGGCGACCGACCCCCGGGAAGGTCCGTCACGTACGTCACATCAGCGAAATCCTCATCCGGACCGAGCTCCGGGCCCGTGCCCGATGCCTCGGGAACCAGAAGGTGGCAGACGAACTCGGGATGATGCGTGCGGACGGAACGGAACAAGGCGCGGGCCTTACCCAGGTAGTTCCACGCCGCCGACGTGAACACGTGGGTCGCCGCGGTCACGATGCCCCCAACCGTGCCGCGACCAGTGGCAAGTAGTCGGGGCGAAGCCGGTAGTAGTCATCGATCATTGCCTGCACCGTCCGGTGCCGCGGTATCCGACGCTGAACCTGCCGAATGGCGTCTCGATCGGCATCGAGGCGCAGGAGGAGTTCCACCAATTCGTCGTCCGTGTCGCAACGCCAACCCCCAGCGCCTTCCGCAACTCGTTCGCCAAGCGCTCCAGCGCCAGTGGTGCAGACCGGCAGCCCATGCGCCCACGCCTCGGAGAGCGCATAGCTGAAGGTTTCGGGAGCCCGGTTCAGGAAGATCGCGAGATCAGGCTGAATACCTTCGAGAATCGTGGTCAAGTCGCCCGCCTCGTACCACTGAACAACGCTGACACCGTGACGCCCCTCGACGGAAATGGCGTCGTGACTCGCTCCGACGAGAAACAGGTCGCCGAGAAGCTGCAGTCGCGAGAAGAGCCTGTCGAGTCTCTCGGGATCCTTCAACCTGCCGAGCAACAAGAATCGCAGGCGGCGTCCCGGCTCCGCAGACCCGAAGCATGACCGAACCGCCCCGTGGAGGCCGTGGGGTATCACCTCGAAGTCCAAGTCGGCAAAGGTCTGGTCGAGCGACCTCAGGTGCTCTGCAGTCGCGACCGACGGCACCACATGGGTGAACCTCTTCCTGCGCAGGTGGGAGAGGTACTCCCGCCGCACTCGCATCCAGTAGGGCGGCCCATTCCGACGCATGAGTTCCGATCGCGGGTTCGCGCGATGACACGCCGACAACCTCGTACCGTCACACGCCCTGCATTCCTCGCCGAACCAGGGGAGCAGAGCGATGCAGTACGGGAAGTAGTCGTGGTGCACGATCGTCATCGGTACGGGGAGATCGAGAAGGTCGAGCGAGTGACCGATCAAGGAAGACACGTATACGTGATCGATCGAGTAGCGCTCGATCACCGACTCGAGCCAATGGCGATACTCGGGATGCTCGATCGCAGTCACGGCGACCGGATTGGCGGGGACCCACGACTCCTCGATGGCACCGTGCCCGCCCAAAGCCAGAGAGAACTCGAGACCGTACGCGGACACCGTGCCATGCGATCGCACAACGAAGTTGTCGGAGTAAGGATCGAAGTGCGCGAAGTCCGCGACCCACTTCGACAGTCCGCCGCCCCAGCTGTGCGCTATGTGCAAATTCGCCGGCCGACGTCGGCCGCGAACCATCACCATGGTGAGGCGCCGCGACCCTTGATCAACGACCACACCGTCCGCAGCGGCCGGGTGACTCGCCACGACCGCGACGCGAGAAGGGTCTCCACCTGGACGCGGTGGGCTTCGACCACTTGCGCCATGTCGAGCCGCCATGACGCGGCGACCTCAGCGGACTTGGCGTCGGACACCCGCAAGGCTTCGCGAAGGCGCCCTACTTCGGTTTCGAGCTCACGGATCCTTGCCAAGCCATCCGCTCGGGCGGCATCGATCGTCGCCACCAGGTCGAGGGCCTTGCCGAGGAGCCTCATCGCCGTCTCCCGCTCCCCTTCGCGCTCGCGGGGAGTGAGCACGGTTGCCACCAAATGGCTCTGCGGGTCGGTCGGGTTGGGTGCCCCAGTCATCTCTGCGTCCCTCGCGAGGTATTGCGGGAATCTATCACCGCGACAGTGAGGACCCTACTCCGAGGTCACCCCATCGCCCGGTCCAGGTCCTCGATGAGGTCATCGACGTGTTCGATGCCCACCGAGATCCGGACAAGGTCGTCGGGGACCTCGAGGGCGGTGCCGACCACGGACATGTGGGTCATGGCCGCCGGCACCTCGATGAGCGACTCGACGCCGCCCAGGCTCTCGGCGAGGAAGAACAACTCGGTGCGCTCCACCACCCGGTGTGCCGCCTCGGCACCACCCTTGGGCCGGAACGACACCATGCCCCCGAAGGCGTCCATCTGGCGGTGTGCCAGGCCGTGATCGGGATGGCTGGTGAGGCCGGGGTACATGACCTCGGCGACCCGGGGATCGTTGGCGAGGAACTCGGCGATGGCCATGGCGTTGGCGCAGTGCCGCTCCATCCGCACCGCCAGCGTCTTGATCCCGCGCAGCACCAGGAAGGCATCGAACGGCCCCGGCACCGGGCCCGCCGCGTTCTGCAGGAAGCGCAGCCGTTCGTGGAGTTCGGGGTCGCGGGTCACCAGACCGCCGCCGACCACATCGCTGTGACCGCCGAGGTACTTGGTGGTCGAGTGCAGCACCACATCGGCCCCGAAGTCGAGCGGCCGCTGCAGGTACGGCGTGGCAAAGGTGTTGTCGACCACGAAGCGCGCCCCGGCGCCGTGGGCGATGGCGGCGATGGCCTTCATGTCGGCGACGCGTAGCAGTGGGTTGCTCGGCGTCTCCAACCAGACCAACTTGGTGTTGGGGCGAATGGCCGACGCCACCGCCGATGGATCCGTGGCCTTGGCGACGCTCCAGGAGAACCCCTGCTCGCCGAGCACCCGGGCGAAGAACCGGAACGTGCCGCCATAGGCGTCGTCGGGGAGCAGCACGTGATCGCCCAGCTTGAGGGTGTAGCCGAGCAGCGACGCCGCCGCCATACCGGACGCCGTGGCAGTGGCTCCGCCGCCACTGCCCTCATCGACGCCCTCGAGGGCGGCGAGTGCAGTCTGCAACGCCGACCTGGTGGGGTTGTCGGTGCGCGAGTAGTCGTAACCGGCATGCTTGCCGGGGGCGTCCTGGGCGTAGGTGCTGGTGGCAAAGATCGGCACCACCACCGCACCGGTGGTGGGTTCGGGGTCCTGGCCGGCGTGGATCGCCTTGGTCTCGAACTTCACAGCCCCTCCTCGAATCCGCGGGATCGCATCCAGCCGTCGTCGAATATCTTCGAGAGGTAGTTGCGGCCCCCGTCGGGCAGGTGCACCACGACGAGGCGATCGGCATGACGGACCGCAGCCCGCAACGCCCCTGCCAGTGCCATACCCCCGGAACCACCGGCAAGGATGCCCTCTTCCCGGACCAGGCGCCGAGTCATGGCAAAGGCCTCGGCGTCGGAGATCCGCTCCCACTCGTCGACGATGGTGGTGTCGAACGCCTTGGGCCAGAAGTCCTCCCCCACGCCCTCGACCAGATACGGATGCACCTGGTCGTCGGAGGCCGCAGTAAAGATCGAACCCACAGGGTCGGAGCCGACCACGATCACGTCCGGGTTCTGCTCCTTGAGGTACCGCCCGATTCCGGTGATGGTGCCGCCGGTACCCACCCCGGCGACGAACACGCCGACCTGACCGTCGGTCTGCCGCCAGATCTCGGGACCCGCCGAGGCGTACTGGGCACGCGGGTTGGACGGATTGGAATACTGGTCGGGTCGGAAATGACCGGGGCGCGACGCCATCTCGGCGGCAACCGAGTAGTACGAGCGCGGGTCGTCGGGGGCGACATCGCTCGGGGTCACCACCACTTCGGCACCGTAGGCGCGCAGCAGGTCCTGCTTCTCCTTCGACTGCTTGTCGGCCATCACCGCCACCATCCGGTATCCCTTGAGGACCGCCGCCATGGCGAGGCCGACTCCGGTGTTGCCACTGGTGGGTTCGACGATGGTGTCGCCGGGATGGAGCAGGCCGGCCTTCTCGGCATCCTCGATCATGGCAATACCGATGCGGTCCTTCGACGACCCGCCCGGATTGAATGCCTCGAGCTTGGCGACCACGTTGCCCGGTGGATGGATCCGGGAGAGCCGAACCATGGGAGTGTCACCAATCGCAGCAAGGATGTCGGGTCGGATGTCCATGGAACCAAGGGTAGGGGCTGGTCCGGGGCGTGACAGCGCCGGCGAGACGAGTTCAGGTGTCAGGTATCAGGTATCAGGTTTCAGACGTTCTTGCTGACACCTGACACCTGACACCTGGGACCCTTCCTCGCTGCAACCCCGCCTTGCCTCCCGGTGTTCTTCCCCCCATGAATCGCGGCTACCGCACGCTGCTCTCGGCTTCAGTGGGGTCCAACCTCGGTGACGGGATGCTGTTGGGAGCGCTGCCACTGCTCACGGCGCAGATCACCCGCGATCCGGTGGCGGTCTCCAGCGTCACCGCGTTTGCCTGGCTCCCCTGGCTGGTGTTCTCGTTGCCTGTGGGGGTGCTGGTCGATCGGGTGGATCGGCGGCGGCTGATGGTGGCCATGGATGTGGTGCGGGTGATCGTGGTCGGAGCCCTCGCCATCGCCGTGACCACCGACGGCACCAGCCTGCCGCTCCTCTTCGGGTTCGCCTTTGCCATGGGTGTCGCCGAGACCATGTTCGACAACGGGGCGCAGACCATCCTCCCGACGGTCGTCGCCGCGCCCGACTTGCCCGGCGCCAACGGGCGACTGTTTGCCGCCGAGGTGACCGCCAACCAGTTCATCGGCCCACCCCTGGGCAGCGCGCTGTTCGTCGTGGCGGCCGCCGCGCCGTTTGCCGTCGATGCCGCGTCGTTCGCCCTCTCCGGGGTGCTCCTTGCCTCGATACCGGGCCACTACCGGACGGCGGGACGGGTCCGCGCCCCGATGCGCACCGAGATCGCCGAGGGGGTCCGCTGGTTGTGGAACCACCGTGTGATCCGATCCTTTGCCATCGGAGCCGCCACGCTCAATGTGACCTTCACCGCAGGAATGTCACTGCTCGTGCTGTTCGCCCAGGAGGAACTCGACATCAGCGATGCCGGGTTCGGTCTGCTCCTCGCCGGGATGGCGGTCGGGAGCACCGCGGGCAGCCTCCTCGCCTCGAAGGTGATCGCCCGGCTCGGCTCGCGTGACGCCGTCATCACTGCGGTCGCCACCATCGGGGTATCGCTGCTCGGTGTCGCCTTCACCCGCCACGCGGTGGCGGCAGGAGCCTTGCTCGCCCTCACCGGATTCGCCCAGATGGTTTGGAACGTCGTCGCCGTCTCCTATCGCCAGACCGTGGTGCCCAACGAGCTGCTCGGACGCATCAACAGCGTCTACCGCCTCCTCGCCTACGGCTCGTTCCCCCTCGGCGCCCTGGCCGGCGGCGTTCTCGCCGAGTCCGCCGGCCTGGGCGCCCCCTGGCTGTTCGCCGCCACCGGAACCCTGCTGTTGGTCCCCTGGCTGGCCAGGGCCCTGCGCAGGCTGGACGGGTAACGGGTAACGGGAAACGGGTAACGGGCAACGTCTTCCGACCCCTCCCCCCCAGGGGTAGGGTATGATCCACCCATGGAACGCCAGCACCCCATGCAGGCCGACAAGAAGACGTCCGCGATCAACCGTCTCAAGACGGTCCGTGGCCACCTCGACGCGGTCATCACCATGGTCGAAGAGGAGCGCTACTGCCCCGAGATCATGAAGCAGGTGTCGGCGCTCCAGGGATCGTTGGAGAAGGTCAACCGGGTGCTCCTCGAAGGGCACCTCGAGACCTGTGTGCTCCACGCGGTCTCGGAGGGTCGCACCGCCGAGATCGTCGACGAACTCATGGAAACCCTGCGCTACACGCCGGCAGTGACCGGCCCGACCTTGGAGACCCTATGACCGAAGCAACCATTTCCGTTCCCGACATCCACTGCGACCACTGCAAGATGTCCATCGAAGGCGCCCTCGGCAAGGTTGCCGGGGTCAAGGCGGCAGCCGTCGACGTGCCCAAGGCGACCGTCGCCGTCACCTTCGATGCCCCGGCGACGATGGACGAACTCGTTGCCGCCATCGAGGGTCAGGGCTACGAGGTCGCTCGCGGCTAGTCCGCTGCCATGGCCTCCGAAGACACCCTCGTTTTCGACGTCGAGGGCATGACCTGTGCGTCGTGCGCCTTGCGGATCGAACGCGTCCTCGGCAAGCAGGACGGCGTCGACTCCGCGGTGGTGAGCCTGGCCGGCAAGGAGGCCCGGGTCACCGCGGCCCCTGGCGTGGACGTCTCGGTCCTCACCGAGGCCGCAGCCCGCATCGGATACACCCTGACCCCGGTGATCGCCGGTGAGCAACGGGAGAGCCTGGCCGATCGCTATGACGCCGAAACCCGGTACCAGGCCCGGATGGCGCTCGGGGCCGCAATCTTCGCCATCCCGGCGTTCCTGATCACGATGTTCTGGCCGATGGGCCACCACAGCCGCTGGCCCGAAGTGGTCGTGTGGGCCCTGGTCACTCCCGTCGAGTTCGTCTTCGGATGGCAGTTCCACCGCAACGCCGCCGTGCGGCTGCGCGGGTTCACCGCCAACATGGACACGCTGGTGAGCATGGGGACGCTGGCCGCCTACGGGTGGTCGATCTACGCCTTCTTCGCCGACGAGCACGTCTTCTTCGAGACGGCGGCGGTCATCATCACCTTTCTCCTCCTCGGACGGTTCTTCGAGGCGAGGAGCAAGGGACGGGCCTCGAGCGCCATCACCCGCCTCCTCGAGTTGGGAGCACGCGAGGCCCGGGTGTTGCGCGACGGGGTGGAGACCATGGTTCCCGTCGACCGCCTCGTCCCCGGCGACCGCATGGTGATCCGCCCCGGCGAGAAGGTGCCCACCGACGGTCGGATCGTCGAGGGCGGGTCGTCGTTCGACGAGAGCATGCTGACCGGCGAGTCAGCCCCGGTGGGCAAGACCGTCGGTGACGAGGTCTTCGGGGCCACGATCAACCAGTTCGGAATGGTCGTCGTCGAGGCGACCAAGGTGGGGCGCGAGACGGCGCTGGCCCAGATCGTCCGCCTCGTCGAAGACGCCCAGGCGACCAAGGCCCCGATCCAGCACCTCGCCGATCGCATCGCCGCGGTGTTCGTGCCCATCGTCCTGGTGATCGCCGCCATCACCCTCACCGGTTGGCTGCTCACGTCGCACACCCTGCCCGATGCCGTTCAGGCCGCCGTGGCCGTGCTGATCAT
>CAYYIA010000052.1:0-9333 GCA_964471875.1 uncultured Acidimicrobiia bacterium | reverse complement strand
ACCCATGCCCACCAATCACGTCACCCTCATGCCCACCGAACGTGGCGGGCGACAGTCAGGCGGCCGAGTCCGCCCACTGCGGATCTGCCACGAGCCCGTCGCAACTGAGCGCCAAGGCTGGCACCACGAACCCCTTGAACGCTGGCGCGCTTACTCCCAACAGGCGGAGTCGATCCTCAAGATTGCCGCCACGATCAGGACTGGCCGGGACCCAGACCCATCGCTGTGGTGGCCACTGACGGAGCTCTTCACCGTCGAGCCCGTGATCTGGGGGCGGGACGTAATGAGGCCGAGCGGGCTCCGGCGAGTGGAACCCACGGACGTCCCGGCAATGGGGCTAATCGGTGACATCCGCTTGACTGCGCGGGCGACGGCCGGGGAGGCCCTCGCTATGGCCGTGCAGCGATGGCTCGAACTCGGCGGCGTCCGAGTCCGCTACGGGTGGACCGGTGAGCGCGGTCACCTCTCCTTCGGTGGCAGCACTCTCTTTGGCGCACTCGCGACCCTGATGGCCGTCGGAGTCAGCGGCTCCACCTTGTTGCTTTGCGACGAGTGCCACCTGGCATACACCCCGCTCAAGCGGCGGCCGCCCGCCGGCAAGCGACATTTCTGCCCGGACTGCCGAGAAGACGGCGCACCGCAACGCCATGCAAGTGCGGCCTACCGGGCGAGAAGGCAAGGGACTGAACCGCGTTAGCTCCAGCAGGATTCCCCGATGGCACCCAGCACCCCTTCCGACGTCGCAGCCATGGTCGCCCGGATCCAACAAGCCGGCGGCGTCTTGCGCCTCTCCGGGCTGTCCCGCGAGGACCGGGCCCGATGGCGGCGAACCATCCATGCCACCATCAACCAGGGCGGACTCCCAGACGGGACCCGGCTCCGTCACACGGGCCGCGACCAAGGGGACCTCGTCATACGCCTCGTCGCGGACACCGCCGCCAACGAGCCCCGCAAACCCCAGACCCCGAAGGTGCCCGTCCCGACACGACTACCGGCCCGGCCGCACCCGATCGTTACCGCCACCCGCGACGCAGCGACCCCGGTGCAGGGCTGGGTCAACACACGCCGCAGGGCGGGCGTCGCCCACATCTCGGTGGCCAACTCGAGCCTGCCCCGGGCGCTCCGGCTGCTCCAAGGTCTGCTCGCCGAGGCCGAGCGGCGCGGCTACCCGACCACCACGACCGGCCGGGACGGCACGTGTGCGGGCGGACTGGGACTGGTGGTAGACGGGCACGCCTTCGAAGTGGTCCTCGCCGAGGAACGCACCCGGGTGCCCCATCAGCTCACCGCCGCGAACCAGGACCGCCCCGCGGCGTATCAGTGGGCGCCTCGGTGGGACTACATCGCCTCAGGCCGGCTGGTCCTGCGCAACGGGCACGGCTCCTACGGGCCGCCCTTGGCCACCGACCGCACCCGGTGGAGGATCGAGGAGCGCCTCGGGAACGCGTTCGAGCGCCTCGAGGCCGCCGCCGTCGAGGCCGAATCCCGCCACCAGGAACGGGCGCGCGCCGAGCAGGAACGGTACGCCCGCTACCTCGAAGATCTTGACCGTCAACACCAGCAGCGGGTCGCTGCCCACCGAGTGGAACACCTCACCCGCCAAGTCGCCGGCGGGCGGCTCGGCTCCGACATCCAGGCATTCGTCGACCAGGCCCGAGCCTCCGTCGACCCCGAGGACGAGGCGGCAGCCGCCTGGCTGGACTGGGCCGCCGCGTACGCCGAGTCGATTGACCCGCTCCGCCGCCCCATCGGGATCCCCGACGAGCCCGTACGTCAACAGTCAACCTGGTAGCCGTTACCAGCGGAAAGGATTGATCCCCCATGCCCGCGACAAGCGAACGGGACTGCCCAACTCCCCGTAGCAGCACTGCAGAGGCGCCGCAGAAGCGCCACCAGCTGTTCGTGGTGGAACTAGACGACGACTTCGGCCCCCGCTGCTGACGCACTTCAACTCATCCCTGCACTGACATCGGTCTGATAGACGCTCCGATACGTCGTGTACTGTCTTGAGATGTTCGGGCTGGTAGGTATATGTCGGCACGACGAACCTGAGATGCGGCTCAGCTGGCGTTCGCACATGTGCGGTCAGTGTCTGGCGGCCCGGGACACTTTCGGGCAGATTGCCAGAGCGACAACGAACAGGGACGCAATCTTGCTGTCGCTGCTTGTCGATGCCTTCGCTGCGGAGTCACCGACCGATGAGCTGGAGGTCGGGCGTTGCCCGTTGCGTCGGATGAAGCGGGCCACGGTGGTCAATCCTGCTTCGTCGCTGATGCGCGGTGCGGCGTCTGTGTCGCTCTCGATGGCGACAGCGCGGTTGGAAGACGCTCTCACGGACGATGATGTCCCGAGAGCAGCGCGGCCCGTGGTGCGCGGCGTCGCACGACGATGGCGCGCACGGGCGGTTGCGGCCGCGCGTAGCTGCGGCATCAGCATCGAAGATCTGTACGAGGTGTTGGACTCGAACGCCGAGCTAGAAGCGGTACTCGGTCTTCGTTTTGGTGAGTACTCCGCCCCCGCCGAGGAGATCTACCGAGAGTGTGCCCACCGTCTCGCCACCTCGTACGGGGCGGAAGCGCCGGAGCCGATGCTCGCTATCGCGGCGAGGATCGGGCGCTTGGTGCTCTTGGTCGACGCGTTGGAGGACCTTGAGGCTGACCTGGAGTCCGGGAGTTTCAATCCGTTGACTGCTGCCGTCGGCTTCGCCGCTGCTCGGGAGCATGGCGCAGCGATCGCTAGAACTGAGACGGCCGAGCTGGTGCGGCTTGCGTCGGAGTCCGTCCCTACCGATACTGCCTCTGGGCGGCTCGTGCACCATTTGTTGACTAAGAAGGTCCCGTCGCGGGTCGCCGCAGCCTGCCGCGTCGTGCAACACGAAGAGCGGTTAGGATCGTACGCCGTTCTGATAGGGGTCGCCCTGCCTTCGCTCGGTGCAATTGGTCTGCATGACCTCACGGACGATTGCTGCGATGCCTGTTGCGACTGTTGCGATCTTGACGACTGCTGCGATTAGTTCAGACAGCGGGTCTTCCGGTGATCCACTCGCGCTGGAATCGCCATTTCGACAGTTCGTTTCGGTTTCTTCAGTGCAGCTAGTCCCATAACACCATGAGCTCGCCTGTCTGCGAGCTAGTGGGGTTCAGCGCGTGGTGGTCCTGGCTGCACCGCTGGAAGCTCTAGTTGCCGAGGGCTCTGTTGACCGCGACGGCATACCCGAATTGTTGTCCGGCAGCGTTCGGGTGGAAAGACTGGTCGTTCACATTTCCAGTCGAAGGGGAGAAGGTTGCGGCGTTGATCCACTCTCCGCTGCTGCCACAGATCTCATGTCCGCCGAAGAGGATGCTGACTCGCACGAAGCTGATGACGCTCGATCCGAGATGGGACTCGTTCACGCGGGCGGCGATCAACTGGTTCGCCTCAGAGGTTGCCTGCCGCAAGTAGTTCTGCTCGGTGGTGGTCCAGCTCCACGAAGGACGAAGCGGGTTGGGTCTGCTGAGCTTGTGGCACCGCTGTTCGACCGGGTCTACAGGGAAGAGTTGGGGATACCCGAGAACCAGGATTCGTGCGCCGGGTGCTTGTTGGTGGATTCGGGCGAACACGCGATCAAGTTTGGGGGAGAGGGCATCCCGAGCGTCTCTGAGCCACCGGTTCAATCGCTTGCCGTCGCGAAACACGGCGGTTGTGCAGTCAGGCGTACGGACGCAGAAATCAACGATGTCGCTGAACTTGAGGTTGTTGCCACCGATCGTGATCGTCACGAGATCCGTGGCCGCGTCGACAGGAAGGTCATTGGCGTTCCGGGTGTCACTGGTTCGGGATAACGCCAGCTGCCCCAAGGGATCTCCGTGAAGCCCGGCGTTGTCGTTGAGGACGTTGTTCGTCGTTGCCCCACTGCACGCCTGGAATCCCCACGCCACACCAGTGTCACCCGACTGACGGCGCGTGAAGATAGACACCCCCGTCAGGCCCGGTTGCTCCACGAACGTGGGATACGCCAACTGCGACCGGTGACAGCGATTGCGCTCGAAGAAGTCCTCGATCCCCTCGCCCGCCGAGAACGAATCACCCAACGCCACGTACTTGAACACGCCCGGCGGCTCCACCTCACCACCGAACTTCTGCACCCGATGGTTGCCGGTGTCGGCGACGTATACGTTGCCGGCACCGTCCACCGCCACCCCGTACGGGTAGTGGAACTGGCCGGCGCCGCCCCCCTGGATGCCCCACTGGGTGAGGAAGGCGCCGGTCGACGTGAACTTCTGCACCCGATGGTTGCCGGTGTCGGTGACGTATACGTTGCCGGCGCCGTCCACCGCCACTTTTTGGGGGTATTGGAACTGGCCGGCGCCGCTCCCCTGGGTGCCCCACTGGGTGAGGAAGGCACCCGTCGACGCGAACTTCCGCACCCGATGGTTGGAGGGGTTGGTCACGTATACGTTGCCGGCGCCGTCCACGGCCACCGCGCTCGGGCCAGCGAAGATGCCGGCGCCGACCCCCTGGGTGCCCCACTGGGTGAGGAAGGCGCCCGTCGACGTGAACTTCTGCACCCGACCGTTGTATTCGTCCATCACGTAGACGCTGCCGGCACCGTCCACGGCCACCCCGCTCGGGTATTGGAACTGGCCGGCGCCGACCCCCTGGGTGCCCCACTGGGTGAGGAAGGTGCCCGTCGACGTGAACTTCTGCACCCGATGGTTGTATTTGTCGATCACGTAGACGTTGCCGGCACCGTCCACGGCCACCCCGTACGGGTAGCTAAATTGGCCGGCGCCGCTCCCAAGGGTCCCCCACTGGGTGAGGAAGGTGCCCGTCGACGTGAACTTCTGCACCCGATTGTTGTGGGTGTCGGTCACGTAGACGTTGCCGGCGCCGTCTACGGCCACCCCGAACGGGTCCTGGAACTGGCCGGGGCCGACGCCCTGGGTGCCCCACTGGGTGAGGAAGGGCGGGGGGACCTCTTCCGCCGACACGGGCGTGCTCGCCGCCGCCACAGTCACGGCTGACACAATCAACACCAGCAGCATTAACCGCGCTGCCACTTGTGTGATCGACGCCTTCATCGGAGGGGACCCTATACGGCAGCCGAATGATTCGAGGCCAGAGCCCTAAGTCCACCGATCCGTCGTTACAACCCATCGAGTTCGAACAACACCTTCTCGTCAGCCAGGCCGGCCCGGCCAGGCGGCCGCGGCGTAACCGAGCCCGATGGTGCCGGGCTCAACACGTCAGGACAGGGAGTCGTCAGGGCAGTCCTACCTCCCGTGGCACCGTTTGTACTGCATGCCGGTTCCGCATGGGCATCCTCCCTGACCCTGCAGCGATCCTCACTGCCCAGGGTGGCTCAGTCCGAGATGTAGAAGGCAATCCCTCTCGGCGGCGAGCAGCGCTCCCAACTGCCGTCCTCCAATCGAGCGATGACCGCTGCCCGGAGGTTGTTCCAGCGATTGGGGTCCTGCAAGGGGTACAGCTCGTCGAGCGCATGCCACAGCCCCGGTCGCCCCGAGAACTTGAGCCCCCGCTCAGACTCGGCAGCGTGCCGGCGCCCCCAGGTGTCGAACAGGACGCTCAACAGCCCGAGGTGATCCTCCGGGATGTAGCCGCCGGCGAAACGGCCACCCGCCCCTTCGACCAGGTCCCGCAGCACCTGCTGCGACCGGCGTTCGATATCGCTGAGATCGCCGGCTTCAGGCACCGGTGGCGTCTCGTCACGCGTTCGGCGACCTCGAGGTAGCGAACCGCTGCTCTTGCTCACCGGGCAGTGGCGCGCACCCACGCCTCCAACGACCGATCGCCGTCCACCCGCATCCATCCAAGCTGATCGATCCGGATCGAGTCAGGCTTCGGCGCGGGTACTTGTGCCGGAAGCACTCTCACCCTCCACGCGACGCAGTAGCCAGAGTCCGGTTTGTCGACCAGATTGGGCTGATAGCGATCGGCGTCGCCACCGAAGGTAGTAGCGAGGTGGGCGAGGGCGTCGTCCACCGTGCCGTATTGGAACTTCTCGATCTGGGTGATCGAGGTCCGCCAGGTGATGGGTTTGTCGGCTTCTCCGGTAGCGACCCAGAAGATCTCGGCGCCTTCGGCCACATCAGGATCGGTGTACGGCCACCGGCGTAGCTGCCACAGGCTGAACCAGTACTCGTCCTCCATGTCGGCCTTCGTCACGGGCAGCGGGTACGGGCGGGTGACGACGTAGCGCATCACGACTCTCCTTGGACTCCGACGGTCATCGCCGAGCGAACTCCACTTCCTCGAGTGCGAGATCGGCTCGGTGCACTTTCCATCCTGCTGACAACCATGCGCGAGCCTGCGAATTCCCGTCGGTGTTGGCCCACCACGGTCGGTGGGACCGGGCCGAGGCTGGGAGCGGCCGACCAAGAATCTCCTCGAGCTCGTCGAACCCCAGCTTCACCCGCGATGCCTGGTTCTCCCGAAGGAACACGGTCAGGGCCACGTACGTTCCGCCCGGGCTCCCACGTTGGTCAGCCTTGGACGTGGCCCGTCGGTCGATGGCAGCGGCGACGTCCGCCCAGCCGTGCTCGATGGCCAGTGCTCTCGCACCGTCGAGATCACCGCCCTTCTCGAGTCGCTGGATCTCCGCATAGGCGGCCCTGTTGTCCCTGTCACCCGCCTTGGACGTCTGGCTCGTGTCCGACGCTGGCTCCTCTCGGCGGCGCCGCCGGTATGCGTCGAAGACCAGATCGGTGTGCGTGGCTTGGAAGATCAACTTGGTGCCGGCGGCCAGCTTCCCCTTGGGGAGCAGGCCAAGCTGTTGGCACAGGCCGAAGAAACCGTCACCGGCGGTTGAGCCGTCCTTGTAGTGGATGAGCACGGTGACGACGACCCCGCGATCCTCGTATGTCCTGGTTCCGATCTCGCCGAGGAGGAAGCGCAACGCATGGTCATGGGGTTGGAGCTCGAGGCCCGTGGCCCGCCGAACTTCACGGCAGAACTCCGTGTAGTCGGTGTCGAGGCGACCTTGCGCACGCGTGACCAGGTAGGCCTCACCGGCATCGATCAATCGCTCCCAATCCGCAGCCGCGTAGCCGTAGACCGGCGCCGTGACGGGCCTCTCAGGCGAGGATTCAGTCGGTGGCGCGAGGGGCTCTTCTGACTGCCCGGTCTCCCCCTGCAGGCTCGGATCAGCAGAGACGACAGCGACGGCTTCGGCGAGCAGTTCGAGGGCTTCGGCGAGCGAGGCTTCATCCACCAGCGTGGACTTGAGCTGATAGTTGCTCTGGTTTTTACCCTTCCGTGGCTGGACGTAGGTCCGGTCCGCCGCCGCGGTCGTGGGGAGCCGCCAATCGATGGTGGCCGATTTGGGCCACAGGTAGGCCGCTGCTCCGAATCGCTGCGGGCCCCTCCAGCGCAGCATCAGGTAGTTGCCGTAGCCGTCGTCGGTCCGCGATGACACTCCGATCTCGGCGTCGATGTCACCACGGGCGAGTGCGATCTCGAGGAAGGCATCCATGAGCGGTAAGGCGGCGCGGTCGTCTCCGAGCCGGCTCACGATGAAGCTGTGCAGCTCTGTCAGCGTCTCGCCGTGCCCGGTCGATGACGACTGCGACGCGGGTGTCGGCGTTGATCGGGGTGGCGGGGACGGTGTCGGCGCAGGGGGCGCTGCTTCGACCAGAGGTCGGGCCATCGCGGTCAAGAAGGCGGAACCGTCCTCGTCGACCAGCAGGACCTCGAGATCGACCACCCCAAGACCCGCCACCTCGATCTCGCTCCAGGCGAACCGCCACTCGGTGGGGCTCAGCTGCTCGGAAAGGGCCTCATCGCCTGACTCGGCGTCGCCCAGCATCCACGAAGCGGTCACCGCCTTCTCGAAGTCCAGTGCGCCGCCCCCGGGCAGCCACAGGTAGGCCCCGCGCACCGCCGGGTATCGGGTGTCGCCGGAGGTGGTGACGCCGGAGAGCACGCCCACCACGTCGGGGCCGCTGGTATGGGCAGCCAGCACCAGAGGGAAGCGGAAATCGGCGGTCGTCACCCACCCGACCTGTCGATGACCCGGCGGTGGGTTGCCGACCGGCAGGGTCGTCCCTCGGAACGAGGAAGTGGATGGCGCGGCGGGCGGCGGCGGCGGACCGGGCGAATGCTCCCCAGGGTCGGCACCGACGGATGACACCGAGCGCAACGCCTCGAGCATCTCCACCGCCGTCGAGAAACGCTCTTCGCGCTCGGGAGCACAAGCCTTGGCCAAGAAGTCTCCCAGTTCCGGCGACAGCCCGTCGACGAGGTGACAGGCGTCGGCCGGGCCGACGCCACCCGGGATACGCCCTTCGTAGGGATGGGTGCCAGTGATCAGCTCGAACAACACCACGCCGACGGCGAACAGGTCCGGTGTGACGTCCCATTGGGTCAGGTCGGCGTCGGGCGGCTGGTAGCCCGGCGTTCCGGCCACCGTCCGGACCGGCGCGCCGACCTGGCTGGCGATGTTGAAGTCGATCAGCTTGATCTGGTTGTCCGCCGTCAACAGCAGGTTCTGGGGCTTGATGTCCCGGTGGACCAGGCCGGCGGTCTCGAGTCGCTGCAGTTCCTCGAACTCCCCTGCGCTCATCTCGTCCTTGGCCTTGAGCGCCGCGATACGGGCCTGGTCGGGATGGAAGCTCGTCAACGCTCCCAGCAGATCAATCACCAGGCGCACGCTGAGCTCGATCGGAAGCCGCTTCTCCTCCTCGAGCACGTCGCTCAAGGTCCGACCATCCACGAACTCGCTCTTGAGATACCACTGGCTCGGACTCATCGAGGTGCGGCCGGCATCGATGAGGCGCACCACGTTGGGGTGGTGGATGCGGCTGAGCGCCCGCAACTCACGCTGCATGGCTTCGAGGTCGTACTGCGGGCTGAAGAGCTTCAGCGCGGCGGTCATCTCCAGCACCGCATCCTCGACCCGGTACACGGTGGAGAACCCGCCCCGGCCAAGCACAGCGGTCACCTCGTAGCGGTTCTCGATCACCTCGCCCACCTTGAACTCCAGCGGCGCCGTCGGACCCGGTTCGGCGGGCGTGGCCACCGCTTCGTGCCCCGTGACCTCTGGGGTCAGCACTGCTTCGAGATCCGCGACAGCACCTTCACGGTCGCTGACGCGGCGCTTCAGCCACGGCGCCACCACGTCGTAGATCGCCGGCGGCAGGGCATCAGGCCGAGCGGGGACGGTGCCGATTGGCGTGCCCTCGGGGTACGGAGGCGTTTCGACGAAAAGGGCCCAGACCACACCGGCGAGTCCGAAGAGGTCCGTCGCCGTGCTCACCTCGCCGGCGGTCGGGTCGAGGAGTTCGGGCGCGCCGTAGCCGCCCAACGAGTCCATGGTCGCCGAGGTCTGGTAGATCG
>CAYYIA010000051.1:0-9336 GCA_964471875.1 uncultured Acidimicrobiia bacterium | reverse complement strand
TTCCCGTCATCGTTCAAGATCATCCAATCGATCATCATCCTCGTGATCGTCATCGTCGGTGGCATGGGCAGCCTGCGTGGTGTCGCCCTCGGCGCCCTCGTCCTGATCGGTGTGCTCGGCGGGCCCACGCAGCCCGGCATGCTGCGTGAGTTCGAGGGGGCCAAGCTCCTCATCTACGGAGTGCTGCTCATCCTCATGATGCTCAAGCGGCCCGAAGGGTTGCTCCCCTCGGCGCGTCGTACCCGCGAACTCCACCAGGAGGAGTTCCTGCAGGATGCATGGATCAAGGCGAAGGCCGACGAGATCGAGGAGGGGGCGTGATGTCGCCACTGCTCGAAATCCGCGGACTGCGCAAGGGATTCGGTGGGCTGCAGGCCCTCGGCGGTGTGGACTTCCATGTCGACCAGGGCGAGATCGTCAGCGTGATCGGTCCCAACGGTGCCGGGAAGACGACCTTCTTCAACACGATCAGCGGGCTCTATCCGCCCGACTCTGGTGAGATCCTGTTCGAGGGCTCCGACGTCGCCGGCCTCAATCCCGACCAGATCACCCGTCGGGGCATCGCCCGCACGTTCCAGAACGTGCGGCTGTTCCCCAACATGTCGGTGCTCGAGAACGTGATGGTGGCGCAGCACTGCCGAACGACGAAGGGGATGTGGCCTGCGCTGTTCCAGACCCCGGGCTTCGTCCGCGAGGAACGCGAGATACGGGAGCGGGCCACCGAGATCCTGAGCTTCTTTGGTTCCCGGCTCGCCGGGTATCGCCACGATCAGCCGGCGTTCGTCCTTTCTTACGCCAACCGCCGTCGCCTCGAGATCGCCCGGGCGATGGCCACGCAACCCAAGCTCCTCCTGCTGGACGAGCCGACTGCAGGGATGAACCCGCGGGAGACCATCGAACTCACCGGTCTCATCGGCAAGCTTCGCTCGGAGAAAGGGTTCACCGTCGTGGTGATCGAGCACGACATGAAGGTGGTGCGGGACGTCTCGGACCGTGTGGTCGTGCTCGACCATGGTGTGAAGATCGCCGAAGGCACGTACGAGGAAGTCTCCACCAACGAGAGCGTCATCGAGGCCTACCTGGGCCGTCCGGCCGCCAAGGAGGGATCGTGACGGCGACACCGGTGCTCGAGTTCCGCGGCGTCGACACCCACTACGGACCGGTGCACGTCCTGAAGAACCTCAATCTCCAGATCCATGCCGGAGAGATCGTGTGCCTGCTCGGGGGCAATGCCTCCGGAAAGACGACCACGTTGAAGACGATTCTCGGCATGGTGATCCCCTCGGCCGGCGAGATACTGCTCGATGGCGAAGTCGTGACCAGGTTGCCCACCAGTGAGCGCGTCCGCCGTGGGGTTTCGATGGTTCCGGAAAACCGCCGCCTCTTCAAGCGCATGACGGTCAAGGAGAACCTCGAGATCGGTGCCTTCCTCCGCGACGATCGGGGCAACCTGGGAGAGGACATGGAACGGATCTTCGAGTTGTTCCCACGGGTCAAGGAGCGCCTCAACCAGAAGGCGGGGACGTTGTCGGGCGGCGAGCAGCAGATGGTGGCGGTCGGCCGGGCCATGATGGCCCGTCCCAAGGTGCTGCTCATGGACGAGCCGTCGATGGGGTTGGCCCCTGTGCTGGTGGCCCAGAACTTCGAGATCATCCAACAGATCAACGACGCCGGCACCACCGTGTTCGTGGTCGAGCAGAACGCCAACATGGCACTGTCGATCGCCGATCGCGGCTATGTGCTCCAGACCGGCACGATCGTGCTCAGCGACACCGCCAAGAACCTGCTCGCCAACCCCGAGATGCGGACGGCGTATCTGGGGGAAGTGGAGTAACAGAAGTCTCCAGTCACCCGTCACCAGTCTCCAGAAGGGGTCGCGAAGAGCCACGGGCTCCAAGTCCGTTTCCTCCTGGTGACTGAGGACTGGAGACTGGTGACTTCTTGTGGAGACTGGAGACTGGAGACTTCGTTTACCATCCCCCTCCCCATGGATCACGAACTCACCACGCTTCCCAACGGCCTCCGCATCATCTCCGAAGCCATGCCCTCGGTCCGGTCCATCGCGGTGGGCGCGTGGGTCGACACCGGCAGCCGCGACGAGACCGAGCCCGAGGCAGGTTGCTCGCACTTCCTCGAGCACCTGCTGTTCAAGGGCACCGAGGAGCTGAGCGCTCAGGCGATCGCTGAGGCGTTCGATGCGGTCGGGGCACGAAGCAATGCGTTCACGTCCAAGGAGTACACCTGCTTCTGGGCGCAGTTGCGAGACGAGGACCTGCCGATGGGCCTGGGCCTGCTCGGCGAGATGATCCAACGCCCGGCCTTTCGCGCCGACGAGATCGAGTCCGAGCACCACGTGGTGCTGGAGGAGATCAACATGAATGAGGACGATCCGTCGGATGTCGCTCATGACCAGTTCGCCCAGGCGCTATGGGGCGGCCATGTCCTGGCCCTCCCTGTCCTCGGCACTCGCGACAGCATCACTGCCATGACCCGCGACATCATCTCCGGGTACTGGAAGCGCCGTTACCACCCGGCCACCGTGGTGATCGCCGCCAGCGGCAACCTCGAGCACCGGGCACTCGTGGATCTGGTGGAGGACCGGTTTGGCGGATGGACCGGCGGCACCGCCGGTCACGAGTTCGTGACTCCCACGATCGCCTCGACGGTGAAGGTGGTCAATCGCGACACCGAGCAGGCGCACCTGGTGATCGGCTCAGAGGCGCTCGATCGTGCCGACCCGCGGCGCTTTGCCTTCGGGATACTCAACCACGTCCTGGGCGGCGGCATGTCGAGCCGGCTGTTCCGCGAGATCCGCGAGGAGCGCGGTTTGGCGTACGCGGTGTACTCGTTCCGGATGCCGTACGCCGACTCCGGGGCGTTCGGCGTGTACGTAGGCACCACACCCCATCAGACGTCGCAGGTCCTGGAGCTCGTCCGTGAGCAGTTCTCCAAGATCGCCGCCGAAGGCATCACCCTCGACGAGCTCGAGCGCGCCAAGGGGTACACCAAGGGATCGTTGGCCCTCTCCATGGAGGACACCAATAGCCGGATGGTTCGCTTGGGGCGCCACGAGCTCACCGGAGTGGAGCACCTGTCCCTCGACGAGACCGTCGCCCGGATCGAAGCGGTCACGCCGCGGGACGTGCACGACGTCGCTGCCGAGGTGCTCGGCGGTCCCTTCGTGATCGGAGCCGTCGGCCCCTTCGACGCCGCCGATCTCGGTCGTCACGTGGCATGACGCGCGTCGCCGTCTCCGGTGCGGGGGGACGGATGGGACGCCTCGTCGCCGAAGCAGTGGCTGCGACGGCCGGAATGGACCTCGTCGCCGGTTTCGACCCCGCCCATGCCGGGGTCGTCTGTGGGGGGATCGCGATCTCTGCGGATCCTGCCGTCGTCGGTGCAGCCGACGTCGTCGTCGAGTTCACGACGCCGACGGTCGTGATGGGCAATCTGGCCGAATGGCGGCGCCAGGGGGTCAATGCCGTGGTGGGCACCTCGGGATTCGACGCCCCCCGCCTGGAGGCGTTGCGGGTGGCCTGGGGGAGTGGTCCGCCGAATTGCCTCGTCGTCCCGAACTTCTCCATCGGCGCGATCCTCATGATGCGATTCGCTGAGATGGCGGCGCCGCACTTCGCCGCCTCCGAGATCATCGAACTCCACCATGATCGCAAGGCCGACGCCCCATCGGGGACCGCGTTGAACACGGCGTCGCGGATCGTCGGTGCGGGCGGGCGCCAGGAGCGTCGCGTCGAATCGTCCGAGGCACTCCCCGGGGTGCGCGGCGGCGATGCCGGCCCCCGGGTCCACTCGGTGCGCCTTCCCGGGCTCCTCGCCCACCAGGAGGTGCTCTTTGGCAGCGAGGGCGAGACGCTCACCATCCGCCACGACACCACCGACCGCGCCTCCTTCCTCCCCGGAGTGCTGCTCGCGGTGCGCGCAGTGGCGGGTTTGCCGAAGCCGGTGACGGTGGGACTCGAAGAGCTGCTCTTCGAGTAGGTACCGGGTACCAGACCGCGTCAAGCGGTCTCCGGCTGGTGCCTGGTGCCTGTCACCTGGTGCCTACTCAGAACAGCTCGTTCGCCAGCCTTCTGCGGTAGTCGGGGGTGAGGGGATGCTCGGGGCCGAGCAGACCGAGGACGTCGACGATGGCGCGGCGAGCCCGCTCCTTGAGCGGACCGCCGTCGCGCACCACGGTCAGCAGATGATCGAGTCCGGCCTCGTACTCGCCCTTCGCCGCCAAGGCCTCGCCCAACTCGAAACGGGCGGCGGCATCGCCGGGGTCGGCAGCCAGCCGTAGTTCGAGGGCGGTGAGGTCCACGCCCGAGCGCGCTGCCAGGCGGGCGGCCGCCTCGAGGCGCTCGACGTCGGCGGTGCGAGGGAGCCGTCCGAGGACGATGAGGGCGTCGTCGGTGTCCTTGCGGGCGATGAGCAGCGCGGCGAGTGCCGTGGCCGCCTCGGGATGGTCCGGCACCTCGGCAAGCACCTCCCGGTAGAGGGCTTCGGAGCCGGCCTCGTCGCCCTCGAACGAGAGGTCGCGAGCGCGATCGACCATCAGGTCCCAGCGGGAGGGGAGCAGGCCCTCGATCCACGCCCTGACCTGCACCTCCGGCTTCGCCCCGACGAAGGTGGCGGCGGGCCGACCGTCTTTGAAGGCGATCACCGTGGGAATCGATTGCACCCGGTACTGCGCCTGGAGTTCGCGGTTGGCGTCGACGTCCACCTTGACGAGTTCGAAGCGTCCGCCGTAGGCGTCGGCGAGTCGTTCCAGGGTGGGGCCCAGGACCTTGCACGGGCCGCACCACTCGGCCCAGAAGTCGACGACCACGAGGACTTCGGCACTGCGCTGCAGCACCTCGGTGGCGAACTGGCTCTGGTCGATGTCTTTGACGAAGCTCATGGCATTCCGGAAACGCTTGGGCGGGTGCAGCCTATTCCGTTACCCGTAACCCGTTACCCGTCGCCCGTGAGCTGTCGGCGGTCGGCTGTCGGCTGCGCAGCCACTACCGTCTCCCACGAGGAGGTCCGACATGAACGCTCCCTTCGGCCGGGTGCTCACCGCGATGATCACGCCCTTCGATGCCAACGGGGCGATCGACGCTCAGGGCGCCTGGGATCTGGCCCGCCATCTCCTGGCAGAGGGCTCCGACGGTGTGGTGGTCGCCGGGACGACGGGTGAATCACCCACGCTCTCCCCCGACGAGAAGCTCATGCTGTTTCGCACCGTGGTCGAAGCCGTTGGCGATCGGGGGCAGGTGATCGCGGGCACCGGGACCTACGACACCGCGGAGTCGGTGCACCTCACCCGTGAGGCAGTCGCCGCCGGAGTGCACGGGGTGATGGCCGTGACCCCGTACTACTCGCGGCCCCCGCAGCAGGGCCTGATCGAGCATTTCACCGCCATTGCCGACGCCTCCGAGGTGCCGGTGATTCTGTACAACATCCCATCACGCACCGGCCGCCTCATCGAGGTGGCCACGCTGGCACGGCTCGCGGCCCATCCCCGGATCGTCGCCGTCAAAGACGCCGTCGGCGACCTTGCCTTTACGACGAAGACTGCGGAGGCATGCGGCGACTCGCTCACCATCTACTCGGGCGACGACATCTTGACCCTTCCGATGATGTCCGTGGGAGCCGCCGGAGTGGTGTCGGTGGCATCCCATCTCGCCGGGCCACAGATCGCCGCCATGGTCGCGGCCGCGGTCGGCGGCGACTGGGACGAGGCCCGCCGCCTCCATCTCCGGTTGGCGCCCCTCTTCTCCGCGTGCTTCCTCGAGCCCAACCCGATTCCGGTGAAGGCTGCGGTCGGCGCCGCATGGCGACCGGTGGGCAAGCCGCGCCTGCCCCTTGTGCCGGCGTCGCCGGAGACGATGGCTGCCGTCGCGGCGGCGCTGGCGATCGCCCGTACCGGATGACCGTCCGCATCTCCTTTCTCGGCGGTCTGGGTGACATCGGTCGCAACTGCGCCTCGATCGAGGTCGGAGGCAAGCTCGCCCTCATCGACTGCGGGCTGATGTTCCCGGAGGAGCACATGCTCGGCGTGGACCTGGTGCTTCCCGACTTCGCCTCGATCCTGGCGCGCAGTGAGGACCTCGAGTGCGTCGTCCTCACCCACGGCCACGAGGATCACATCGGCGCCCTGCCGTACTTGCTCGCCGAGGTCAACGTCCCCGTGTACGGGACCGCGCTGGCGGTGGCATTGGCGAGCCATCGCATCGAAGAGGCCGGAATCGATGCCGACCTTCGTCCGGTATCCACCGGGATGTGGACCGAGCACGGGCCGTTCAAGTTCATGATGGTTCCCGTCTCCCACTCGATCCCTCAGGGTGCCGGTGTCGCCTTCGACACCCCGGAGGGGATCGTCGTGCACTCGGGTGACTTCAAGCTCGACCCGACACCGATCGACGGCGTTCCCACCGATCTCCCCGAGTTCGCCGCGCTGGGACGGCGCGGGGTGCGGCTGCTCCTCTCCGACAGCACCAACGCCGAAGTGCCGGGGTTTGTCGCCTCGGAGTCGAGCCTCGCCCAGCCCCTGTACGAGATCGTCGTGGAGACCAAGGGTCGGCTGATCGCGGCATGTTTTGCCAGCCACATCCATCGGGTGCAGCAGATCGTCGATGCCGCCGTCGATGCCGGGCGCTATGTCGCCTTCATGGGCCGGACGATGCTGCGCAACGTGCCCACGGCCGAGGAGCTCGGGCTGTTCTCGGTGCCTGAGGATCGGGTGCTACCGCTCGAAGAACTCCTCCGCCTCCCGCCGGGCGACGCCGCCATCGTGTGCACCGGAAGCCAAGGGGAGCCGTTCGCGGCGATGTCGATGATGGCCTCCGGCCAGCATCGCTGGGTTCAGGTCGGCGAGGGAGACACCGTGCTCATCTCGGCCAGGCCGATTCCCGGGAACGAGACGAAGGTGTCGCGGGTGATCAATGGGCTCCTGCGCCGTGGCGCCCGGGTGTACCACGGCAACAACGCCAACGTGCACGTCTCCGGCCACGGTGCCCGCGAGGAACTCAAGACCTTCATCAACGTGATCCGGCCGCAGGGCTTCGTCGGCGTCCACGGGGAGTATCGCCACCTCGTCGCCCATGCCAACCTGGCGCGCGAGATGAAGGTTCCCGATGTGATGCTCTGCGAGGACGGCGACGCCGTGGTCCTCGATGGCGGTCGGGCGTGGCGGGAGGAAGATGCCGTTCCCGCTGCCTACGTCTTTGTCGACGGGTTGGAGGTGGCCGGGTCGGTGCAGGGGGTGATCCGTGACCGCCAGCACCTGGCCGAGGACGGCGTGGTGGTGGTCACCCTGGCGGTCGACGGTCACACCGGCGAGATCGCGCAGGGCCCGGACCTGGAGAGCCACGGGTTCATGGATGACCCGCGCGACGTGTTTGCCTCGGCGGAGCGAGCCATCCGCGAGGAGATCTCGGCGGTCGACCTGCCCATCGACGCCGCCAACGTCCGACGCCGGGTGAAGGGGATCGTCAACCGGATCACCCGGTCCGAGACCGGCCGCAAGGCCGTGGTGTTGGTCATCGTGCTCGAGGTCTGAGGCGTCGCCAGCGGCGAATGCGGGGTCGTTGGGTCAGAGACGACACCCGTGTAATCTCATGAGCCACATGCCATCGCGGAAGTCCTCCCGCCGGGGCAACGGGCGGGGCGGGACTACCCGGAGCACCAATTCACCGGCCAAGCAACCGAAGCCGTCGATGCTGGCGACCATTCGGGAGCGAATCCGCAACGGTTTCGGTAGGCACACCGACGACCTCTGGGGTGCCGTGCTCATCGTCGCCGGCATCCTCGTCGGGCTGTCGTTCTTCGATCTGGCAGGCCCCCTGGGCACGGCCATCGTGGGCGGCCTCACCTTGCTGTTCGGGATCTGGGGCTACGGAGTGGCTCCGGCCCTGCTCGGACTCGGCACGCTGCTCCTCGTCACCCGTCATCGCGACGAATACCGACGGGTGGTGCTCGGCTTCGGTGTCACCTTTGCTGCGTCGCTGGCCATGTTCCACCTGATGACCGGCACGGTCTCGTTGGCGACATCGCTCGATCTGGTCCGGGATCGGGGTGGTGCGGTCGGGTCGATCATCGCCTTCCCGCTGCGGCGGCTCATCGGGTTCTGGGGCGCCTTTGTGGTTCTGCTCACCTTCGTCTCACTCGGGGTGCTGCTCATGACACGCACCACCGTGCGTGAGGCGTTGCGCACGTTGCGTGATGCCGTGTCCGCGGGGTGGAGCCGCGTGCGCTCCCGGCGTCAGCGGAGGCGACCGGTGGTCGAGGTGCGCTCTTCGGCGCCGGCGCGTCCCCGGCTCGTGGTCGTGAACCCGGATCCGGCTCCTGTCACCAAGCCGGCACCCAAGGCGACACCTCCCTCGCCGATGGTGTCCCCGGCCCCGGTTCGCACTGCCGCCCCCGCCGCGGCGAAACGGCCCGCGCCCAAGAAGGGTTACACCCTGCCGCCGCTCGAGTTGCTCGCCCTCGGCGGTGGCGGAGGGCACAGCAAGAAGGCGCTGGATGACACCGCTCGGGAGCTGGAGGAGGCGCTCAACCAGCACGGTGTCGATGCCCGTCTCACCCGAATCGTTCCCGGACCGACGGTGACTCGCTTCGAGATCGAGCTGGCCCCGGGCGTCAAGGTGGCCCGCATCACCAGCCTGTCGCACGACATCGCCTACGCGCTTGCCACTCCCGATGTCCGGATCCTTGCCCCGATCCCGGGCAAGAGCGCCATCGGCGTGGAGGTCCCCAATCGGCGGCGCCAACTGGTGACGTTGGGCGACATCCTGCGCAGCCCGGAGGCCAAGGAAGCCACCCATCCGCTGGCGGTGGCCCTCGGGATGGATGTGTCGGGTCGGGCCCACATGCTCAACCTCAGCGAGCTGCCGCATGTTCTCATCGCCGGAGCGACCGGAGCGGGCAAGTCGTCGTGCATCAACGCGATCGTCACCTCACTATTGATGCGCACCACCCCCGAGGAGGTCCGACTGATCTTGGTCGACCCCAAGCGGGTGGAACTCGGCCAGTACAACGACGTCCCCCATCTCCTCACCAAGGTGATCACGAATCCGAAGAAGGCGGCGGACGCCCTGCAGTGGGCCGTCCGGGAGATGGACCACCGCTACGACCTGCTGGCCGAGTCCGGAGTGCGCGACATCGCCGGCTATCACGAGAAGTTCGATCGCGGCATGCTCGAGGGCGAGAAGTTCATCCGGTTCCCCTACATCGTCGTGGTCGTCGACGAGTTGAACGACCTGATGATGGTGGCGGGGCGCGCGGTCGAAGACGCCATCGTGCGCATCGCCCAGATGGCGCGGGCGGTCGGGATCCACCTCGTCATCGCAACTCAGC
>CAYYIA010000050.1:0-9360 GCA_964471875.1 uncultured Acidimicrobiia bacterium | reverse complement strand
AGCGCCCGGACCAGCCGGTGCTCGCCACCGGGGAAACCCGCTTTTGGGGTCAGCCGGTGGCGATCGTCGCCGCCGAGGATCGGGAGACGGCCCGCCGCGCTGCGGCGGCGGTCCTGGTCGAGTACGAAGTGCTCGAGCCGCTCGTCGATCCCGCCGAGGCGGTGCGCCTCGGGTCGACCTTCCGCACCATCGAGATCCGCAACGGCGACCCCGACGCTCGCGGCGAGATCGTCGTCACCGGCGAGTACGAGGTGGGGATGCAGGACCAGGCGCCGCTCGGCACCGAGTCCGGCCTCGCCATCCCCGACGGACAGGGCGGAGTCGATCTCCACATCGCCACGCAATGGCTCCACGCCGACCACGAGCAGATCGTCGCCGCGCTCGGGATGAACGCCGACCAGATTCGGCTGCACAACGCCGGGGTCGGCGGCGCCTTTGGCTCGCGCGAGGACATCAGCCTGCAGATCCACCTGTGCCTGCTGGCACTGCGCACCGGGCGACCAGTGAAGATGGTCTACGACCGGGCGGAGTCGTTCGTCGGCCATGTCCACCGTCACCCGGCGCGCATGCGATACCGCCACGAGGCCGACCGCGATGGGACGCTCGTCCGCGTCGAGGCAGAGCTGCTGTTCGACGGTGGCGCCTACGCCTCGACGAGTTCGGCGGTCCTGGCCAACGGCTGCTACTTCGCGGTCGGCCCCTACCGGGCAAAGTCGGTGCACATCACCGGCGCCTCGGCGCGAACCAACAACCCCAGCGCCGGAGCCATGCGGGGCTTTGGCGCCCCGCAACCGTGCTTCGCCTACGAGGCGCAGATGGAT
This sequence comes from uncultured Acidimicrobiia bacterium, assembly GCA_964471875.1. GTDB lineage: Bacteria > Actinomycetota > Acidimicrobiia > Spongiisociales > UBA11373 > UBA11373. Next base: position 8,539 of record CAYYIA010000050.1, on the reverse strand, counting down.
CGTCTCGCCGCCGCTCTCGGCATGGATCCGGTGGCGCTGCGGCTGCGCAACGCCCTCGGCACCGGCGACCGCATCCCCACCACCGGCCAACTCATCGTCGGCAGCCTGCCGACCCGGGAGGTGATCGAGTCGGTGGCGGCCATGCCGCTGCCCGATCCCAGGATCGGGGACGATCCGCGGCACCTGCCGGGCGGAACCGGCCTCACCACCCCCTCGAGTTCGGTTCGCCGTGGCGTCGGGTTTGCCGTCGGCATCAAGAACCTCGCGTTCAGCGAGTCGTTCGACGACTTTTCCGAGGTGCGCGGCGTACTAACCAGCGATGGACTCGAACTCCACACCGCCGCCTGCGAGAACGGTCAGGGGATGGTGACGGTGCTCGAGCAGATCGGCCGTACCGCCAGCGGTCTGCAGCGCGTCACGGTGGTCTTCGATGACACCTCGAAGATCGGCTCTGCAGGATCGACGTCGGCCTCACGCCAGACCCAGATGACCGGAGGAGCGGCACTGCGCGCGGCGACCGCGGTGCGCGACGAGGCCCTGCGCCGCGCCGCGGGGGACCACCTCGACGACGACGGAGTCTGGCGCGGCGGCCGGCTGGTCAGTTCCTTGGCCGATCTCGTCCGGGACGCTCCGATCGAGCACCTCGAGCGGTTCCGGCATCCGCCAACGAGCAAGCCCGACGCTCAGGGCCGAGGCGACGTGCACGCCGGTTACGTGGTGGCGGCGCACCGGGCGGTGGTCGACGTCGACCCTGAACTCGGCCTGGTCCGGGTGGTGCGCATCGACACCGCCCAGGATGTCGGTCGCGCCCTCAACCCCTTGTCCATCCTCGGCCAGATCGAAGGCGGAATCATGCAGGGCGTCGGCCTCGCCGTGATGGAAGAGATCGTCCTGGACGGCGGGATCATGAAGAACGCCTCGTTCACCGACTACCTGCTCCCCACCTTCCTCGATGCCCCCCAGGTCGAGGCGGTCCTCATCGAACAACCCGACCACTGGGGTCCCTTTGGCGCCAAGGGAGTGGGCGAGCCACCGACGATCTCCTCGACCGCGGCAGTCGCCGCGGCAATCCGCGATGCCACAGGCCAGGCGATCACCAGGGTGCCGGTGCGGCCGCAGGACATTGCTCTGGGGAGGCACCAGGCACCAGGCTCTAGGCGCCAGCCGGAGAACGAGTGATCAGCTCACAGCCGACCGCCGAAAGCCAACAGCCAGAGCGCGACGAACCGCTTCTTGCTGTCAGCTGTGAGCTGTTGGCCGGCCGCTCATGATTCGCATTGCCGTCATCGGGGGCGGGATCGCCGGGGCTTCGGCGGCGTATGCATTGGCCGCTGCTGCTGAGGTCACCGTTCTCGAGCGGGAGTCGACTTGCGGCTATCACTCGACGGGACGATCCGCCGCTCTCTTCACGGAGTGCTACGGCGATCCGGTGGTGCGGCGCCTCGCCATGGCGGGACGGGGTTTCTTCGAGCAGCCCCCACCGGGTTTCAGCGACGAGCCCCTGGTCCGGCCGCGACCGGTGATGTTCGTCGGCACCCATGCCCAACAGGCCGAGTTGGCCACTGCACGTGCCGACTACTCGGCGATGGTCCCTGCGGTCACCGACATCCCCACCGCCGAGGCGGTACGCCGCTGTCCGGTCCTCGACCCCGAGGTGATCGCCGGGGGCATCATCGAACCCGAGGCGCGCGACATCGACGTAGCCGCGCTCCACTTGGGTTTCCTGCGCGGCATTCGCTCTCGCGGCGGCACGGTGGTGACCTCTGCCGGGGTCAGCCGGCTCGTCGCCGACGGCACCGGGTGGCTGGTCACGGCGGGCGACGACACCCAGCACTTCGACGTCGTGGTGAATGCGGCCGGGGCGTGGTGCGATGTCGTCGGCGCCATGGCTGGAGCGCAGCCGATCGGGCTCGTGCCCAAGCGCCGCACCGCCTTCACCTTCTCCCCCGGTGCCGAGAGCCGTCCCTTGCCGTGGCCGATGGTGATCGACGTCGCCGAGCAGTTCTACTTCCGGCCCGAAGGCGTCCATGTCCTCGCCTCGCCGTGCGACGAGACCCCCGTGGAGCCACACGATGTGCGCCACGAGGAGATCGATGTCGCCATCGGCATCGATCGGGTGGAGAAGGTCACCACCTTGAGGATCCGCTCCGTGGTGCGGGCGTGGGCGGGTCTGCGCTCGTTTGTCGGGGATCATCGCCCCGTCAACGGATGGGATCCCGACCTCCCGGGCTTCTACTGGATCGCCGGCCAAGGCGGCTTCGGCATCAAGACCTCGCCGGCGATGGCCCGCTTTGCCGCCGCGATGATCGTCCACGGTGCGCCCCCGGCAGACCTGGCTGCAGCGGGAGTGACAGAAGAGGCCGTGGGGGTGGAGCGGCTGCGCCGAGATGGCAGACAGCAGACAGCAGACAGCAGATAGCGCGCCATCTGCCCTCTGCCATCTGCCATCTGCCCTCCCGTTCCCCGATGAGACCCGATTCGCTACCGCGGTACCCTTACCACCGACGCAGGCTGCAGTCGCGCCGCCAGTGGCCGGAGGACGCCATGGCGAAGTGGAGCGACATCGACCCGGCGGAGATGCACCCCGAGAGCCTGATGATGACCTACGGCTTCCGTCCGGAGTGGTCGGAAGGGTCGTCCGCGCCACCCATCTTCCAGACGTCCACGTTCGTGTTCCCATCGGCCGCGGTGGGAGCGCATTGCTTCGAGATCGCCTACGGACTCGCCGAGCCCCTGCCCGACGAGCACCCCGACCTCATCTACTCACGGCTCAACAACCCCGGTCTGGAGATGGCCGAAGATCGCCTGGCGCTGTGGGATCGAGCGGAGACGGCGGCGCTCTTCTCCAGTGGGATGGCGGCGATCACCACCACCCTGTGGGCACATCTCCGTCCGGGCGACGTGGTGGCGGCGTCGTCACCGATCTACGGAGGTACCCACCACTTCATCGAGACGGTGCTGCCGACATACGGAATCGAAGGCGTGCGGTTCGGCGTGCACGACTCCCCCGACGCCATCGCCGGCCGTATCGCCGCTTCGGGAGGACGACTGGGGATGGTCTACGTCGAGACACCCGCCAATCCCACCAATGACCTCATCGACCTCCGCATGTGCGCGGACCTCGCCGCCCGGTTCTCCACGCCGGATCACAAGGTGCCGCTGGCCGTCGACAACACCTTCCTGGGACCGCTCTTCCAGCACCCCCTGGATCACGGGGCGGACATCGTGGTGTACTCCGCGACGAAGTACCTCGGAGGTCATGGCGACATCATCGCCGGCGCCGCCCTCGGCTCGCGGGCGATGATCGACCCGATCCGGGCGATGCGGACGTTCGTCGGGAACATGGCGAGTCCGTTCACCGCGTGGTTGCTGATGCGCAGCCTCGCCACCCTCGGCCTGCGCATGGAGCGCCAGGCCGCCACGGCCCGCCTCGTCGCCGACTTCCTGCGAGGCCAGCCGAAGGTGAAGTCGGTCAACTACCTGGGACACCTCGCCGCCGGCAACTCGCAGTTCGACCTATTCCAACGGCAGTGCCTGGGAGCGGGCGGGATGATCTCGTTCGAGATCGCCGGTGGACGCGCCGAGGCCTTTCGCTTCCTCGACACCCTCCGTCTGTTCAAGTTGGCAGTGAGCCTCGGTTCGGTGGACTCGCTCGCCGAGCACCCGGCCTCGATGACCCATTGCGAGGCCGGGACGGAGGTCAATGCCGCCAACGGCATCACGGAGGGTCTGGTGCGGCTCTCCATCGGAGTGGAGCACCCGAGCGATCTGATCGCAGACATCGGACGGGCGCTGGAGGCGGTGTGATACGCCGCGGACGGCGGATGGCAGACAGCAGACAGCATCACAACATCTGCCATCTGCCATCTGCCATCTACCCTTCCCCACATGATCCGCCGCTTGGTCCCCGTCCTTCTCCTCGTGCTTGCCGCCTGCTCCTCGACTGCTGAGCCGACGACGACGCTGGCGACGACCACCGTGGCCACCACGACCACCTCGACCACGACGACTTCGACTACGACCACCACGATGGCGCCGACCACGACCACCACCGCGCCCCCGCCGCCGCCCCTCACCGAGGTGAGGATCGCGGTGACGCTGGTCGCCGATGGGTTCGAGCAGCCGATCTTCGTCGCGGCGCGTCCCGGGGATGATCGGCTCTACATCGTCGACCAGGTCGGCAAGGTGTGGTCGCTCGCAGGGGATACCCGGACCCTCGTGCTCGACATCAACACCCTGACGTACTTTGCCGGGGAGCAGGGTCTGCTCGGGCTGGCGTTTCACCCCACGCGCCCCGAGCGCATGTTCATCCACTACTCGGACAATGACGGCCGGACCATCGTCGCCGAATACGCCTTCCCGCTGGATGCCGCCGCCGCCGACCCGTCACCCGTCCAGACCATCCTCGACCTCTACCAGCCGGCGGCGAATCACAACGGCGGCATGATCGCCTTCGGCCCCGACGGCTACCTCTACATCGCACTCGGTGACGGCGGAGGTGGCGGCGACCCGTACGGACACGGCCAGAACCCCCACACCCTGCTTGGCGCCATCCTGCGGCTCGACGTCGACACCGCCGCCCCCTACGCGATCCCCGCGGACAACCCCTTTGCCAACGGCGCTGACGGCGCCCCCGAGGTGTGGGCGATCGGCTTGCGCAATCCGTGGCGGTTCTCCTTCGATGGCGACCACCTGTGGATCGGCGACGTCGGCCAGGGCGCGTGGGAGGAGATCGACCGCATCGGGATCGACGACGGTGGCGCCAACTTGGGCTGGAACGTCCTCGAGGGCACCCACTGTTACAACGGGACGCCGGAACAGTGCGCCGACCCGGGGTTCACCCCACCGGTGTTCGAATACCCCCATGACGGGCGATGCTCGGTGACCGGGGGTTACGTCTATCGCGGTTCCGAGATTCCTGGCCTCATCGGCACCTATCTCTACTCCGACTGGTGCGTGGGCGGAGTCATGGCTCTGCGGGTGGACGAGGAGGGCACCGTGACCGAATCCGCCACCCTCGTCGAAACGGGATGGAGGCTCACCTCCTTCGGCGTGGACAACGACGGCGAGACCTATCTCACCCGTGAAAACGCCGTGTACCGCATCGTCGCTGCTCCCTGAGTCCCACCACAACCCACGACGATCGGATACCCTCCGCTCGCCCCGGTCGACTCGGCCGGGGTGTCCATTCATCGATCGAGGGGATCACCCGTGTCTCATCGTGTTGCCGGACTTGCGTTCCTGCTCGTCACCGCCCTCCTCGTCGGGTTCTCCACGCCGGCACATGCCGCCACCACCTACTTCGTCGATGGCGGCGACCCCGGCTGCGACGACAGCACGGTCGATTCCTCGACGACCCCCTACTGCACGATCAATGCCGCCATCGCGGATGCGATCGATGGCGACACCATCGAGGTGGCAGCGGGTACATATACCAATTCTGTTCCCACGGTGGTCTTCATCGACAACAAGGACCTCACCATCAATGGTGCCGGCCAGGGAGTGACCATCATCGATGGACAAGACACCCGCCGCGGGGTGGGGGTGTCGGCTGCCACGGTCACCATCACCGATCTGACCATCCAGAATGGTCTGGCGTCAGGCGGATCGGGTGGCAACGTGCTGGTGTACTCCAGTTCCTCCCTCCAACTCACCGATGTCACCATCGACGGTGGTGCCGCCGCCTCGGGTGGTGGTCTTGCCGTGATCAACACCTCGAGCGCCAGCCTCCTCCGGGTGACCATCTCCAACAACTCGGCGAGCGCCGGTATCGGCTCCGGTGGTGGCGGTGGAGTCCATCTCACCCAGACGTCGACGCTCGATGTCACCGCCAGCACGTTCAGCGCGAACACATCCGTCGGCCACGGCGGCGCCATTGCGGCCCTGCAAAGCGGCAATGTCACGATTGACGGATCGACCTTCACCGGCAACAGCACCACGACGGGTCAGGGAGGCGCAGTGGTCTTCCACTCGACCGTTGCCACCTACTCGATCTCCGACTCGACCTTCAACGGCAACACCGCGGTCATCGGCGGTGGTGCGGTGGCGACGGGTGACGGCGTCAACACGATCACCGGCAGCTACTTCACCCTGAACAGTGCCACGGGGTATGGCGGGGCGCTGTTTCACGAAGGAGCCGACAACCTTCTGGTGACCAACACCACCTTCTACGACAACGACGCCGGCACCGATGGTGGAGCGGCACGGGGAGACGGCTTCTACGTCAATGTCACCTTCTCCGCCAACACCGCCGGCGGCAACGGCGGAGCGGTCGCCCGAACCGCGGCCTTCCCCAACATCGCCAACTCCATTCTCTTCGGCAACTCCGCCACAGGACTGGGTAATGACTGCTACCAGATCACCTCGGAAGGGCACAACCTCATCGGTGATGCCACCAACTGCGTGCAGAACGGCGACACCACCGGAAACGTCACCGGCTCCGATCCGGCCCTCAGCGCACCGGCTAACAACGGTGGGCCGACCTTCACCATGAAGATCGCCTTTGGCTCCCCGGCACGCAACGCCGGCAACGCCGATGCCTTCGACCCGACTGACTGGGACGCCTCCGATGATGCCGGCGACGGTGACTGGTCGTGTGCGGCCCTCGATCAGCGAGGGGTCAGCCGAGACAATCCCCGCTGCGACATCGGGGCCTACGAGTACGACCTCTCCCAACCCGTGGGACTGGTCGACCCGCAGCAGGGTTACTGGTACCTGCGACAGGGCACCCAGTCGTTCGGGTTCTACTTCGGGAATCCGGGTGACTATCCGTTTGCCGGGGACTGGGACTGCAACGGGATCGACACCCCGGGCCTGTACCGCCAGTCCGACGGCTACGTCTACCTGAGAAACACCAACACCCAGGGTGTCGCCGACATCACCTTCTTCTTCGGCAACCCGGGTGATGTCCCGATCATCGGCGACTTCGACGACGACGGCTGCGACACCGTGTCGATCTACCGGCCTTCGGAGCAGCGGTTCTACATCATCAACGCCTTGGGTATCAACGGTGGTGGTCTGGGTCAAGCCGACTACTTCTACGACTTCGGCAACCCCGGGGACCAGCCGTTTGCGGGTGACTTCGACGGTGACGGCTTCGATGAGATCGGCCTGCACCGTGCCAGCACCGGCTTGGTGTACTACGAGGACGGCATGGTCCCCAATACCGGTGGCGGCCAGGCCGATCATCAGTTCTTCTTCGGCGACCCAGGGGACCGCTTCGTCGCCGGCGACTGGAACGCGGACAACGCCGACTCCCCCGCCATCTACCGGCCGTCCGACACCACCTTCTACTTCCGTTACACCAACACCCAGGGCAACGCCGACGAGACCGCCACCTGGGGAGAGTCCGACTGGATCCCCATCGCCGGCATCTGGGCGCCCTGAGCGTCAGCGGGGCAAGCAGGAGTCGTCGTAGTCGATGAGGGCTGGGGGTCGGCCCTCATCGGCACAGGCCGGGCAGGCCGGGTCGCGCCGCACGAGGAGGTCCTCAGTGCGTCCTGACTCGCCGTCGAACACCATGAGCCGACCCACCAGTGGTTCACCGATGCCGAGGATCAGCTTGGCGGTCTCGATGGCCATGACCGAACCGATCACCCCCGCCACCGCACCGAACACCCCTGCCTGTTCGCAGTCCGGGGCCAGGTCGGGCGGTGGTGGTTGCGGAAACAGGCAGCGATAGCACGGGCCCCGATACGGATCGATCACCGTGCACTGTCCCTCCCAACGGAACACCGAGCCGTGCACCACCGGGACGCGCAGACGCAGCGCGGCGTCGTTGAGCAAGTAGCGGGTGGGGAAGTTGTCGGAGCCATCGACGACCACGTCGTAACCCGACATGAGGGCGATGGCGCAAGAGGCATCGAGACGCTGCGGATGCTCCACGACCGCGACCTCCGGGTTGAGCGCGGCGAGTGTCCGCAGCGCCGAGGCGACCTTGGGGGTGCCGACCGAGTCGGTGGTGTGGAGCACCTGGCGCTGCAGATTGGAGAGGTCGACGACGTCGTCATCGACGATGCCGATGGTGCCGAGGCCGGCGGCGGCGAGGTAGAGCGCCACCGGTGAGCCCAGGCCGCCGGCGCCGACGACGAGCACCCGGGCGGCACCGAGTCGCCGCTGTCCGGCGGCACCGACACCGGGGAGCACGAGGTGGCGGGCGTAGCGGGCCGCCGACTCGTCGGCCGGAAGCACCGTCCCGTGGCCCGACGCCCGCCACGTCGTCATCCCTCCGGCCAGCGAGGTGACGTTCTGGTACCCGAGGTCCTGCAACTCCTTGGCAGCCAGCGCCGAGCGATTGCCGTGTGAGCACAGCAGCACGATCTCGGTCGCCGGATCAGGAGCGACCCGGACGATCGTGGAGGCGAGCACGCCGCGCGGGATGAGCACCGCCCCGGCGATGGTGCCCGCGGCGAACTCCTGCGGCTCGCGCACATCCACGATCAGCGGCTGGCTGGGACGCGCGGCGAGGTCGTCGACCGAGACCTCGCGGATCTCGCGCTTGGCCTGGGCCACCAGTTCGTGATAGCTCAGCGGCATCGCA
>CAYYIA010000049.1:0-9419 GCA_964471875.1 uncultured Acidimicrobiia bacterium | reverse complement strand
CGGGAGCCACCAGCCGACAGCTCACAGTCAACAGCCCGAACCGCGGACTCGGGGTCCGATGCCTGGCAGGTGAGATCTGACATCTCAGCCTCTTGCTGTCAGCTGTGAGCTCGGCCCTGGGCCGTCAGCCATCGTTCGCTATATCCACCGCCAGCCGCGAAGGGTCTGCCAGGGTGAACACCGAGAAGATGCGATCGGCATCCATCGTCGTGATCGTGAAGGTCCACTCGCCGGACCCGGCGCCCATGCCGGAGTCGATGACCTCGATCACACTGCCGGTGATCACATCCAACTTGCCGGAACCGTCGAAGATGCCGGCCTCGTAGGGCGGGTCACCGGCAACACCGATCACGAGGACTGAGATCGTGTTCGGGTTCAACTGGCTCACATAGCACCCCGGCACATCGCCGGAGAAGTCGAAGACCACTCGGGTGAAGCCGTCGTGCGCGGCAAACCGCACATCGGTGATCGTGCCGGCGTTCGGCGAACCGGTGGCGTCGCAGGTCTTGGGCTCGAGATCGCCCAGGAATGGAGCCTCGGTCGTCGTGGTGGTGGCGGTCGTGGTCGTCGTGGCTTCGGTCGTCGCGGGAGCTGTCGTCGTAGTGGCCTCGGTCGTGGTTGCGACGGTGGTGGTCGTGCTGCTCGTGGTGGTGGCGGCGGTGAGTGCGGTCTCCCCGTCACCGCTCAAGACCATGAACAGCAGCACGATGCCGATGGCGGCGAGTACTCCGAGCGCGGCGGCGACGACGCCAGTCATCTTGTCGCTCATTCGACCTCCCGATGTGTCGCCCCACGATACGACGGGAATCGGGCAACCCGGCGGGCCATCGGTAGGCTCGGCCCGTGGTCCACTCCACGCTCCTCCAAGATCTCATCGCCGTTCTTGGCGCAGATGCGGTGAAGGCCGAGCCCGTCGATCTGGCGCTGTTCTCCAAGGACGCCGGCGTGACAAGGGGCGAGGTTCGCGCCGTCACGTTCCCCGGCGATGCTGCCGGGGTTTCGGCAGTGGTCGAGGTCGCAAAGCGACACGGGGTCCCCGTCGTGGCCCGGGGTGCAGGAACCGGCCTGTCGGGCGGTGCGGTGCCTGCGGATCCCGCAGTGCTCATCGTCTCGATGCGGATGAACTCGATCGAGGTCGACGCGGAGAACCACGCGGCTTGGGTGGGCCCGGGTGTGGTGAACCTCGACCTGTCACGACACACCGCTCCGCTCGGTCTCTACTTCGCACCCGATCCGTCCTCTCAGGCGGCGTGCACCATCGGCGGCAATGTCGCCAACAACAGCGGAGGTCCACACTGCCTCGCCGAGGGCAATACCGCGGGCCACATCCTCGGGGTCGAATTCGTCGACGCCGAGGGCGTCGTACAGGTCGCGGGTGGTCTCGCTCCCGACGTTGACGGCCTCGACGTGCGCGCGGTGATGGTGGGCTCGGAGGGGACCCTCGGGATCATCACCCGGGTCCTGGTGCGGCTCAGCGCTGCCCATCCCGCTGTGCGCACCATGCTGTTCGCATTTGCGGACGTGGCGGGGGCTGCCGCCACCGTGTCCGATGTGATCGCCGCCGGAGTGGTGCCGGCGGCTCTCGAGATGATGGATAGGCCACTGATCCGCGCCGTCGAGAACTTCGTCCACGCCGGCTTGCCCGTGGACGCCGCAGCCGTGCTGCTCGCCGAAGTCACCGGCCACCCTGCCGGCATCGCCGCCGAAGCCGATCTCATCGTTGCCACCGCGCAGCGCCATGGCGCCTTCGACATCAGGGTGGCGGCCGATCAGGCCGAGCGCGACCTGCTGTGGAAGGCCCGCAAGTCGGCGTTCGGTGCCATCGCCCAGATCGCACCCGACTACTACCTCCACGACACGGTGATCCCCCGCACGCGACTGGTCGAAGTGCTCGAGGCGATCTACGAGATCGCCCGTCGTCACGATCTCCTGGTGCTCAACACCATCCACGCTGGAGACGGCAACCTGCATCCCAAGTTCACCTACGACGCCTCCGATCCGGACCAGGTGCGTCGAGTGAAGGCGGCTGCCGACGAGGTGGTCCGGGTGTCGCTTGCTGCGGGGGGAGCGCTGTCGGGTGAGCATGGCATCGGTCTGGAGAAGCGTGACCTCATGGGCCTGTCCTTCTCCGCGGTCGATCTCGACGCGCAGGCCCGTTTGCGCGAAGCCTTCGACCCGGACAAGCGCTTCAACCCGGGAGCCATGCTCCCGGCCGGATCGCGGTGTTTTGACTTTGGACGGACGGGGCCGATCCCGGATGGGACCTGGGTATGACGGCGCTCCGCTCGACGGTGGCCCGGCTCTTCGGTCGCCTTGCCGCAGAAGTCGACGGCGCACCGGGAGCGGAGTTCACCTTTGCTCCCGGTACCGCAGAGGAGGCCGCCGCGATCCTCGACTTCTCCGCCGAGCATCACCTGACGGTGCACCCGTGGGGTGCCGGCACCCACCAGATAGGAGCGCGGTGGGTCCCTGATGTGGTGGTCAGTACGCGCAACCTCGTTGGCTTCGACTGGCGTCCCGACGATCTCACGGTTGTCGTGGGAGCGGGCGTGACGGTGACCGACCTCGAGGTCCGGCTCGCCGAGCGGCGCCAGACCGCCGTCCTGCCCGAGAACCCGGGCCTGGCGACCGTGGGTGGGGTGGTGGCTTCGGCCACCTCGGCGTGGCGACGTCTGCGCTTTGGCCCCACGCGCGATCGGATGCTCGAGGTCGTCGCCGCCACCGGTGACGGCAGGGTGATTCGCGGGGGTGGGCAGGTCGTGAAGAATGTGAGCGGCTACGACCTGCCTCGGCTCTTCACCGGGTCGCGCGGTTCGCTCGGCTTGATCACCCGGGTCTGCCTCAAGTTGTGGCCACAAGGAGCGGCAGCGGCCACGGTCGTCACCGACGATGCCGCTCGCGCCCTGGCGGTGATCCATCGGCCGCTCGCGGTACTGCAGACCCCGCGGGGGGTGGCGGTGTACCTCGCTGGCACCGCTGCCGAGGTGGAGGCGCAGTCGGCGACGCTCGGAGGGTCGAAGCTCGAGGGCCTGGCATGGCCGGATCGCCCCCGCGGGCAGGTGGAGGTCTCGCTACGGGTTCCCCCGGCGCGCGTCGGCGATGCCGTGACCCTCGTCGCCGAGTGGGAGTTCGTGGCGGCCCACGGAGTGGGAGAGGTGCTCGCCGCGGGTTCGTTCGACAGTGCGCAGGTGGCGGGGTGGCGGGCATGGGCCGAGTCGGTCGAGGGTGCGCTCGTCGTGACGAACGCCCCGGAGGGCTTCGCCGTGGACCCGTGGGGGTTCGCGCCGTCGACACTGGCATTGCAGCGGCGGATCAAGGCGGCCTTCGATCCGATGGGGATCATGGTTCCCGGTCGGATGCCGGGAGGCCTGTGATGGGGTGGAGCACGCCATGGGCGCCGACCCGGGCCGAACTCGCGGCCTGCGTCGAATGCGGTCTGTGTCTCCCGGTCTGTCCCACGTTTCGGCTCACCGGTGACGAGACGGCGTCGCCCCGCGGCAGGCTCAACGCGATGCGCGGGGTGGCGTCGGGATCGCTGGTGCTCGACGCCTCGGTGGCTGACGTGTTCGAGTTCTGCCTGCAATGTCGGGCATGCGAGGCGGCCTGCCCATCACTGGTGCCCTTCGGCCGCGCCATGGAGGGCGCCCGCGCCGAGGCGACCGCGGTCCTGTCCCGCTCGCGGGTGCGCCGTCGCGTGGCGGGCACATGGATCGCCCGACGAGGGCTGGTTCGGGTGGCGACATGGTGGGTCGCCCTTGGGCAGCGATTCGGTGCCGCGCACTGGCTGCCGGGCTCACTCGGCAAGGGCCTGCGCGGGATGCGCCGCCTCCGGTTTCGTCCCCGGTCGTTGCTGGGCACCACGCACGAGGCTGTGGGTGCGCCGCTCGGAACCGCGGCGCTGCTCGCCGGGTGCGTGATGGATCCCTGGTTCGGAGAGGTGCATCGCGCGGTGATCGAGGTGCTCACGTTTGCCGGGTATCGCGTGGTCGTGCCCGAGGGACAAACCTGTTGTGGCGCCCTCGCCACCCACGAGGGTCGGGCGGCCGACGCCGAACGACTCGCCGCGATGAATCGAACGGCCTTTGCCCCCTTCGATCTCGTCGTGGTCGATGCCGCCGGATGCAGCGCGCATCTCGTTGGCCACGACCTCGGACCCACCGTCGAGGACGCCGTCGTGGTGGTGGCGCGCCTCATCGACGAGGGGCGGCTCCCCACGCTCGCCGGTACCGGCGAGCGGGTGGCGGTTCAGGATCCGTGCCACCATCGGCATGCACAGCGAATCACGACCGCACCCCGCGCCATCGTCGGCGCCGCCGGGTACCTCCCCGTCGATCTCGATCCCGATGGCATGTGCTGCGGGGCCGCCGGTCTCTACTCGCAGGCCTATCCGGAGACCTCGGACCAACTCGGCCGGGCCAAGGCGGCTCAGGTCGCCGCCCTCGGCGTCGCGTTGGTGGCTTCGGCGAATCCGGGATGCGAGATGCAGTTGCGGGCGCGGATCGACGCCGGTGTGCGGGTGGCTCACCCGGTCGAGCTCTACGCCGAGTCGCTCAGAGACTCAGCGAATAGGACGCGGGCTTGATCTGAAGTCGGCCCGAGATCGGGCCGACTTCAGATTCCGGGGCGACCTAATCGCTGAGCCTCTCAGGCGGGGATCAGGGGGCGGGATTCCGACTTGATCGCCACCCCACCGGCCTTCACCTCTGCCTGAATGGTGAGGATCGGCGCATCGGTGGGGAGGCTCTCGGGGTCGGGGACGTCGATGTCGACTTCGCCCTTCTCGACGTGCTGCACCACGTACACGCGCCAATCCGCGGGCACGGTGAGTTGGACGCCTCCGGCCATGACATCGAGGTCGATGTGCGCTCCCTCGGGCGAGAGCGTGGCACCTGTGAGATCGAGGTCGAGGCCACCGGCGCGAACCTTGACCTGCACCGACCGCAACGCGGTGGCATGGCTCTTGACCGCGGTACCACCGACGAAGGCCATGAGTCGGAACGTGTCGTCGTCGGGGTGGGTGTCACCCTGGAAACGCTTCGCCATCTGCTGACCGACAAACCACATCGCCACCGACACGGCAACAAGCGTGAAGAGAGCCTTGAAGAGAAGCTTCATGACCGCGACGGTAGTGCGGGTGGGGAGATGCGGGCGCGCTAGCGCGTGGGGACCGTTGCCCGTTGCCCGTTGCCGGCTCCGGTACCCGGTACCCGGTACCCGGTACCCCGCACCCGTCGGGCATCGGTAGTCCCGCTTGACCCCCCACCGACGTCACTTCGCTCCGTCGACTCCCCCACAAGGGGGGAGTGATACGCCCTTGCCTCTACCCTCTCCCGATGCCGCAGCACTCGACACGGGGTCCCATGCTGGTCCTGTTGGCGGCGACGCTGTGGGGGACCACGGGTACCGCGCAGGCCCTCGGTCCTGAGGGGATCTCGCCGGAGACGGTGTCGCTGGTGCGCATGGTGGGCGGCGCGTTGCTCCTCGTGTATGCGGTGGTGCGTCGCGAAACGGTGCCGGTGCGCTCCCTGCCGGTGTGGCCGCTGCTCGTCGCGCTCGCCGCGTTGGCGGCCTCCCAGCCCTTGTTCTTCACCGGCGTGGCTCGGACCGGAGTGGCCGTCGGCACCATCACCACGATCGGAAGCGGCCCACTCCTCGCCGGCTTGCTGGCGTGGATGATCCGTGGCGAGCGCCCCGATCGGCGGTGGGGGGTGGCCACCACCGCGGCGGTGCTCGGGGCGGTGCTGTTGGTGTCCGGTGGCGAGTCCGCCGGCGTCGATCTCGTCGGGCTGGCGTACTCGTTCGGAGCCGGCATCACGTGGGCCGTGTACCTGGTCGCAGCAAAGGTGCTCTTCCAGGCACATCCACCGGTGTTCGTCGCCGGGGTGCTGTTTGCCGGAGCGGCGGTGGTGCTGTCGCCGATGGCGGTGGTGGGGGATGTCTCCTGGCTGGGAACGGGCGAGGGTGTGCTCACGGCGGTCTGGTTGGGCGTGGTATCCACGGCGTTGTCGTACGTGATGTTCGCCAGAGGGCTCGGCGCCACGCCGGTGGCGACCACGGCCACCCTCACCCTCGCCGAACCCGTGACGGCGGCGCTCCTGGGAATGCTGGTCCTCGACGAACCCGTCCGTGCCACCACCATCGCCGGAATCGCTCTGGTCGCCTTGGGATTGGTGGTTCTCTCGACGAAGTCGCCAGTCCCCAGTCCCCAGTCCCCGGTCCAGACGGTCTGATGAGCAAGTCCCCAGTCTCCAGTCCTCAGTCCCCAGTCCCCAAGTCGCCAGTCCCCAGTCCCCAGTCCCCAGTCCCCGGTCCAGACGGTCTAGGCCGCTCTGCCATCTGCCATCTGCCGTCGGGTAACGGGTAACGGGTAACGGGTAACGGCGTTCGTCGCATCCCCCGCAAGGGGGAGTGATGGCCCTATCCCGGGGACGGTCGGCCCTACCGCCGAACGGTCCGCTCGGGTGATGCTGTTGCCAAACCGCTCGTTTGGAGGGGCCCTCGTGAAGAGACCTGTCGTCACCGTCGACGGCAACGAAGCCGCCGCGTACATCGCCCATAGGCTTACCGAAGTGATGGCGATCTACCCCATCACCCCTTCCTCGGCGATGGGCGAACTGGCCGATGCCTGGACTGCGGCGGGTAAACCCAACCTCTGGGGCGACATCCCCGCGGTGATCGAGATGCAGAGCGAGGCGGGTGCCGCCGGGGCACTGCACGGCGCATTGCAGTCAGGCGCCCTCACCACCACGTTCACCGCATCGCAGGGTCTGCTCCTCATGCTGCCGAACATGTTCAAGATCGCGGGCGAGCTGTCCCCGACGGTGATCCACGTCGCCGCTCGCACCATCGCCACGCACGCGCTGTCGATCTTCGGCGATCACAGCGATGTGATGACGGCCCGCACCACTGGCTTTGCCATGCTCGCCTCGGCGAGCGTGCAGGAGGCGCAGGATCTCGCCGTGGTGGCCCACGCCGCCACCCTCGAGGCTCGTATCCCGTTCCTGCACTTCTTCGACGGGTTCCGCACCTCGCACGAAGTCGGCAAGATTGAGCGCCTCACCGACGATGACCTTCGCGCCATGGTGGATGCCGGCGCCATCGCTGGGCACCGGTCTCGCGCGCTCGACCCGGAGCATCCCGTGCTGCGCGGGAGCGCTCAGAACCCCGACGTGTACTTCCAGGCCCGCGAGGCGTGCAATCCATTCCACGATGCCGTGCCGGGAATCGTGACCAAGGTGATGCAGCGGCTCGAGGGCTTGGTGGGGCGACGGTACGGACTATTCGACTACCACGGCCACCCTGAGGCCGAGCGAGTGATCGTGGTGATGGGCTCGGCGGTCGGTGCCGTCGAGGAGACGGTCGACGCCCTGGTGGGGCGTGGTGAGTAGGTCGGTGTCGTGATCGTCCGCCTGTACCGCCCCTTCTCCGCGGATGCCTTCCTGGCGGCACTCCCGGCGAGCGCCCGCGTGGTGGCGGTGTTGGATCGCACCAAGGAGCCCGGCGCCTCCGGCGAGCCGATGCTCCAGGACGTCGCCACCGTGCTTGCCGGCGCTGCCGCCGACGGCCGCCCAATGCCGCGGATCATCGGAGGGCGGTACGGACTGTCGTCGAAGGAGTTCACCCCGGCGATGGTCAAGGCGGTCTTCGACGAGGCCGCGCAGCCGCGACCCCGCCCACGCTTCACGGTGGGGATCCTGGACGACGTCACCGGGCTCTCGCTCGACGTCGACCCCGCGTTTCGCGCCGAACCTGCGGGCGTCATGGGTGCCTTGTTCTACGGTCTGGGGAGTGACGGCACGGTGGGCGCCAACAAGAACACGGTGAAGATCATCGGCGAGCACACGCCGCAATTCGCCCAGGGATACTTCGTGTACGACTCGAAGAAGTCCGGATCGACCACGGTGTCGCACCTGCGCTTCTCCCCGGTTCCGATTCGTTCGACCTATCTCGTGGACTCGGCATCGTTCATCGGTTGTCACCAGTTCGGGTTGCTCGCCAGTACCGATCTCCTGTCGAGGGCGGCCGATGGTGCCACCCTCCTGCTCAACACCCCGTATGGCGCGACGACGTGGGACCGAATCCCCGTCGAGGCCCAGCGCCAGATCATCGAGAAGAAGATGCGGGTGTACGGCATCGACGCCGATGCCGTCGCCAAAGAGGCTGGTCTCGGTGGGCGGGTGAACACGGTCCTGCAGACCGGCTTCTTCGTGCTCAGCAATCTGCTGCCTCCTGACGAGGCAGTGATGGCGATCAAGGACTCGATCCGCAAGACGTACGGACGGCGCGGTGAGGCGGTGCTCGACCGCAACTACCGGGCGGTGGACGGCGCCCGTGCCGCGTTGTTCGAGATCCCGGTTCCCGCGGCCACATCCGGCCTCGTCCAGATGCGTCCGCCGGTGATCGGTGTGGTTCCCGAGTTCGTTCGTACCGTGACGGGGGAGATCATCGCCGGTCGTGGCGACCTGCTCCCGGTGAGCGCGATGCCCGTCGACGGCACGTTCCCCACGGGCACCTCGCGTTGGGAGAAGCGGTCGATCGCCGACGAGATCCCGGTATGGGATGCCGACATCTGCATCGACTGTGGACGTTGTGCCCTGGTGTGTCCGCACGCCGCCATTCGCATCGCCTATGTGGACGAGTCCGCACTCGCCGGGGCCCCGGCGGGGTATCCACATCGCGCCACGGTGGGCAAGGACTTCCCCGACAAGCGTCTCGTGATCCAGGTGGCGCCCGACGATTGCACGGGATGCTCGGTGTGCGCCGACATCTGCCCGGCACGGAGCAAGGAGCTGGTGAAGCACAAGGCGCTCGACATGACGCCGAAAGAGACGGTGTTGGAACGTGAGCGCGAGCGCTTCGACTACTTCCTCACGCTTCCTCCGATCGATCGTCGCGAGGTCGCCGTCGCCACACTCAAGGGGTCGCAGGCCCTGCAGCCCCTGTTCGAGTTCAGCGGCGCCTGCTCGGGGTGCGGAGAGACGCCATACCTCAAGCTGATCACCCAGCTGTTCGGTGATCGGCTCGTCGTGGCGAACGCCACCGGTTGCTCGTCGATCTATGGCGGCAACCTGCCGACTACTCCATGGTCGGTCGATGCTCAGGGGCGCGGGCCGGCATGGTCGAACTCGTTGTTCGAGGACAATGCGGAGTTCGGTCTGGGACTGCGCCTCGGCGCCGACGCCCGGCACACCGCCGCCGTGCGGGTGCTGCGCGATCTCCACGCATTCCTCGGCGACGACCTGGTGGAGGGGCTCATCGCCGCCGATCAGACCACCGAAGCCGGGATCATCGATCAGCGCGCCCGCGTCGCCGCGGCGCGCGAGCGCCTCGAGGCCCTGGGTAGCCCGCAGGCGCTCGAAGCCCTTCCCTTGCTCGACGGCTTGATCCAAGGCGGCCAACAGCGGGTCAAAAAAACCGGC
>CAYYIA010000048.1:0-9431 GCA_964471875.1 uncultured Acidimicrobiia bacterium | reverse complement strand
GGAGCCTGGTGCCTCTCAGTCCGGCTGGTGCCTAGGGCCTGGAGCCTGGTGCCTCTCAGTCCGGCTGGTGCCTAGGGCCTGGAGCCTGGTGCCTCGCGAAACCACACGAGTGGAACTCTCGGCCCGCGCTCACTACCGTGGCCCCACCGATGGATCAGCCGCCCTTCGCCAAGATCGCCTTCATCGGCTCGCATTCCGTGCGCAAGACCAATGCGGTGCATTCCTTCGCCGGAGCGGTGGGCCGGACCGGTCGCAGCGTCGAAGTGGGTCGCGAGGTGGTGCGCTTCAACCCCCTCGGACTCAACGAGGGAGCCACCGCCGAGGCCCAGCTGTGGGTGCTGATGACCCAGATCCAGCAGGAACTCGAGTTGCGGCGCCGCGCCGAGGTGCTGGTCACCGACCGGGCCGTCGTCGACAACTTCGCCTACTTCCTGCGCGTCACCGGAGGCACCGACCCCTTCGACGTCGAGCCGCTCGTGCGGAGATGGTCCGGCACCTACGACCTGTTCGTGCGTCTCTACCCCGACGTCGCCCTGCTCCCCGACGGGGTGCGCAGCACCAACGACGCCTTCCGAGACGAGATCGAAGCGATCCTCGATCAGATCGTTCCCCGGTACATCCCCGAGAGCCGCCTCATCACGGTGAAGGCCTCCGAGATCAACGAGACCTTCGACTGGCGCTCCATCGTGGAGCACCTGTGTGGATTGGCGGCGGTGGGGGCAGGCGCTAGGCGCTAGGCGCTAGGCGCTAGGCACTAGGCATTAGGCATTAGGCATTAGGCATTAGGCATTAGGCACCAGGCACCAGGCACCAGCATCGAACTCTGGTGGCCATCGCGCATTGCGCATTGCGCATTGCGCATTGCGGCAATGGGCAACGGGCAACGGGCAACGGCTCAGATTTGTGTCCTCGTAACCGGTCGGTAGCATCCCCGCCCCGGTGGCCCG
Organism: uncultured Acidimicrobiia bacterium; assembly: GCA_964471875.1. Lineage (GTDB taxonomy): Bacteria > Actinomycetota > Acidimicrobiia > Spongiisociales > UBA11373 > UBA11373. The sequence continues at coordinate 8,484 of CAYYIA010000048.1, read as the reverse complement.
CCCCACGGGCCACCCACCCGCAGGTCCTCGTGCCCCCCTCGAGGGCCTGCCACCCACCGGGAGCGGCCCGCGGCTTCGGCCGCGGGCCGCTCCTTGGTAATGGGAAAGCATGCAGACGGCAGCCTGCAGCCCCGCCAGATCCATCGCGAAGACACGGCCCGACAGGGCTGCAAGCTGCAAGCTGCACGCTGGTCGCTTCGCCCTCCGCCCGCCTGGGCGCATTGCGCATTGCGCATTGCGCATTGCGGGAGGCGGCCAAGGGCCGCCGACCTGTTTGAATCGCCGCCATGAAGCTGCGTCTGCGCCGACCTCGCGATCTCGCCCTGGCGCTGCGTGATCTGGCGCGACGCCGGCCCAGCGAGGCCGCCGACTACCTCGATACCCATGAGGAGGAGTGGACTGCCCTCGCCGGTGCCGATCCGCACGACGCCGCCGACATCCTCGAGGCGATCGACGAGGAGGACGCTGCCGAGCTCATCTCGGACCTGACCCCCGGTGATGCCGCCGACGTCTTGGAGGAGATGCACGACGAAGCCGCCGCCGACGTGCTGGAGGAGTTGCACCCGACCGAGGCGGCCGCGGCCGTCTCCGAACTCGCCCCCGAGGACGCCGCCGACATCGTCGGGCACCTCGAGGACGACACCCGGGAGGCGATCTTCGGCGCCATGGAGGGTGACCAGGTCAGCGATATCCGCGACCTGTTGCGATATCCCCCCGACTCCGCCGGGGGGCTGATGATGCCCGAGCCGGCCACCCTCACGGTCGGCATCACCGCCGGTGAAGCCATCGAGGCGCTGCGCCGGCTCCATGAGGGGTTGGAGAACATGAGCTACGTCTATGTCGTGGAACACGACGGGCGGCTTGCGGGCGTGGTGTCGTTTCGCGAACTGGTCTTCGCTCGTCCGCTCACCGCCCTCGACGAGGTGATGGTCCACCACCCGGTCGCGGTTCGACCCGAGGCCGACCGGGAGGAGGTGAGCGAACTCATCCAGCGCTACGACCTTCTCGCCCTGCCCGTCGTCGATGGCAATGGGGTGCTGCTCGGCATCGTCACCATCGACGACGTGATGGAGGCGATGCAGCGTGAGGCGAGCGAGGACATCGCGGCCATGGTCGGTGCCGGTGTCGAGGAGACGCTCTACACCCCCTTCCATCGGTCGGTGCTGCACCGGCTGCCGTGGACCGCGGTGAACCTTGGCACCGCCCTCGCCGTCGCCCTGGTGGTGAGCCGCTTCGAGCCCATCATCTCGGAGATCGCGGTGCTCGCCGCGTACATGCCGGTGGTGGCCTCCGTGGGTGGCAACAGCGGTGCTCAGAGCCAGGCGGTGATCATCCGCGCCATGGCGACGGATACCGTCCCCCGCGGGCAGGTTCGCCAAGTCCTGTCGCGATCGCTGCTCATCGGCCTGGTAAACGGCTTTGCGGTCGGTGTCCTCTCCGGGGTGATCGCCGGCGGGTTCACGCACAGCGCCGAGATCGGCTTTGTGATCGGTCTGGCAGCACAGGTGAACCTGATCGTCGCCAACCTCGCCGGAAGCGGCATCCCGCTCCTCCTGCACAGCCTCGGTCAGGACCCGGCGATGGCCTCGAACATCTTCATGACGATGATCACGGATATGGTCGGGTTCGGGGGGTTCCTGGCGATTGCGACCGTGCTGCTGTAGGAAGGTGTCAGGTGTCAGGTATCAGGTGTCAGATAGGAGATGCCAGATGCCGGACGCCAGATGCCAGACACGAGGAGTGCTCCGGTATCTGATACCTGATACCTGACACCTGACACCTGACACCTGATCTCGCGTCACCCGCCGCCGGAGTCGCCCTCGCCCGCCTCTCTCCAGTTCCCTCTGGCCTCGCTGGCGGCGACGAAGGCGACCAGGAGGGCTGCCGTCGGATCGGCCCACCACCAGCCCCACAGGGCGTTGAGGGCGAGCCCGATCATGGTTCCGGTGGCGAGGGTGCCATCGAGGAACGTCATCCGCGCCTCGGAGAGCAGGGGGGCCGAATCGAGCGTGCGGGCGAGGCGGCGCTTGGCGATGGCGAGGCCGAACATGACCACGGCGGCCATGGCGAGATAGGCGATACCCCACGCCGACTCCTCGGGCCGCCGAGCCGTCACCAGGTCGCGACCGGCGATGACGAACAGGGTGACGGCAAGCACGGCGAACGCGATCGCCACCAGGCGCAACGCCCGGGAGGTGCGGCCGGGGTGATCGGCGTCGTGACCGGGGGCGATGTGCCACACCACCACGGCCGAGGCGAACACCTCGATGATCGAGTCGGTACCGAAACCGATCAGCGCCAGTGATGCCGCGGCGATGCCGAGACCGATGGTGAGCACCGCCTCACCGAGATTCCAGACGATGGTGGCGTACTCGAGGCGCAGTGCGGTGCGCTGCAGGCGAGTGCGATCGGAGGTGGACACCTGGCCATGCTCCCAGGTTTGGCGACGGTTCCTGCCGTGACCCCAGAAACGAGTCGGGGGCCGGCGTTGGCCGGCCCCCGAATCCGCGTGAGCGGTCCCGACTAGCGGGAGCGCTCCTTGGCGAGGTTCACGGTGAGCTGACGCCCATCGACGTTCTTGCCATTGAGGGCACCGATGGCCTTGTTGGCCTCATCGGCCGACGCCATTTCGACGAAGCCGAAACCGCGGCTGCGGCCGGTGTCCCGATCCTCGATGACCTGCGCCTTGGTGACTTCGCCGTAGTCGGCGAACATCTTCCGCAGATCGGCGGAGGTGGTGTTGAACGTGAGGTTGCCCACGTAGATGTTGGTGGCCATGTACTTGCTGCTCCTTGAGAAGCTGGACCCGTCAGAAAGGGACGCCCCGCGGACCTCATCCGCTTTCGCGGACGTGCCACGGCGACTTCACTCGACGGAACGGAAGGAGCGAAGACCGGCGCTACACGCAGATGCGTGTACCGGACCACCATACCCGATTCTCGGCACGATGGCGCAATCGAACCTCATCGTGATGCCCGCCACGCCTCGAACGACACCCCCTCCATCCACTCGGTGAAGTGGACGGCGCGATGTCGGACCTTCATCGCCTCGAACAGATCCGGCCCAGGAGCCGTGGCGAGATCGTGGCGCACCAGGTCGAGTTGCGGCTCCCATCCCCGGGCGCCGAGCACCTCATCCACCCCGTTTCGCCAATCGGGGAGCGTCGCCCGGGGGGTCGAGTAGTAGGTGGCCAGCTTCCGGGAGAACCTCACTGCGGCCCGAAGCGCCTTGGCCTGCACCCGATCGTGTCCCACGGCCTCGAACGCCTCTTCCATCCACTCGGCGAGTGCGGCATCGTCGATCTCATCGGACGACAGGATGGCGCGCCGGTAGAGACTGTCGACGAGTTCGGCGGCATCGAGAGCGCTCACACCGCGGCGGCGATCTCGGGAAGGAGATCGCGGTAGCCGGCAAGGTGTTGACGACGATCGCGATGCAGGTCGGCCACGATCGTGGCGTACTCGGCCGAACGCTGTTGGCGCTGGTACAGCAGACGCGGTTGCAGCAGCTCGGCGTCGTCGACACCGGGGACCGATAGGGCCACCTGGTAGCCGAAGTCGGGGTCGGTCACCCACTCGATGCCGCCGTGGGCGATGGCCGACACGATCGCGGCGGACACGGCCGGGGTGATCTTGCGCGACTGCTCTTCGCCGTCAGGCCCGCCGACGCGACCGGTGTTGAGCACGAACACCTCGAGATCACACGTGTCGAGCAACTCCCGGAGGCGATTGGCTTGCCACTCGTGGCGGTAGGCAAAGAACGGGTTCGTGCCGGGGACCCGGAGGAACTTTCCCGCCTCGGCATGACCGCCTGCACTGGTCCCCTGGGTTTCGCCGAGCATGAAGTAGGCGGCCGCCTGATCCTTGGTGAGCCGGGCCACCGCCGGGATGATGTTGGCGTTGCGATTGAGGATCAGCATGAAGTCCGCAGTGTCGACATTGGCGGGCGCGATGAACCCGGGGATGTCCGCTGCGGAGATCACCGCCCGACCGTTCTCCGTGTGCGAGGCATCGAAGAAGTCGAGCTTGCCCGCACCGTCGATGGCGACGTTCTCGAGATAGGACCGCAGCTGTGTGGCCCCGTGCCACACTGCCGGCTCCGATTCCGGGGTGAGCCCGTACACCTTGGCAAAGGTCCCCGCCTCGGTGCCGTACACCTTCCCGCCCGGATAGAGAGCCACGTAGTCGTCCTGCACCGGCGCCCCACCGCCGGCGCGCGAGAACGTGGTCGTGGTCTTCCCGGTGCCGGACAATCCGACGACCAATCCCGCGCGCCGCTTGTCGCCATCGCCGACCAGCTTGAGGCCGCTGTGCATGGCGAGCCCTCCGCGCCGGTACATGGCGGCATCCCACATGCGAAGGCCGCCCATCTTCGACTCGCCGAAGTAGTCGGCGTTGAACACCCGGGTCACACCGTTGTCGAGATCGACGAGGATCCCGCGATCATCGGGGAACCCGTAGGCCGGCAGATTCGGCGTGTAGATCACCGTGAGCTCTGGCTGGGCGTCGTCATTGGCCGGGAAGTAGAGCAACTGCTGCTTGGCCGCGATGTTGGCGTTCGACCGTTCGATCACGAGACGGCACCGCATCCGGGCGGTGGGGTGATCGCCGATGTAGCCGTCGATCACCACCATGTCCTGGCCGGCGATGTAGTCGTCCTGGGCAGCGGCAAGGGCGTCGTATCGATCGCGGGCGATCACGGGATCGGTGTGACGGTGAGGCTCGTCGGAGACGATGAAGGTCGAGCCCTTGGACCGTGCGGTCACGGTCGTGATCACGTCGAGGTTGCCGAACTCGGTGAGATGCGCCGAGGGCTGGGCGGCGGCGTACGTGCGCAACACCTCCGCATCCGGATTGATCAGCACCGAGCGCGCCCGAATCTCCATCTGCCCCTCTTCTGCGTGTGAAGGCGGCAGTGTACGAGGCTCGAGGACAGGCCACTGGTTCGGTCTGGCGGCCCAAGACCGGGCTGCTTCAGACTCCGGGGTGTCCGTCGACCGAACCTCGCCGGGCCGACACCGGCGATCGGGGTCAGGCCACCGGATCGAGCCTGGGCCCCAAGGTCTCCTCGTGCACGATCGCCGCAAAGGCCGCGGCCAGGCGCCCGGCCACGAGTCCCCCGGGAATGGGGGTCTCGCCGATCTGCACCACCGGGACGACCTGCTTCACCGTGGAGAGGGCAATCACCTCCTCGGACGCCATCACACGTTCGAGACGATGGTGGCCCTCAACGACCTCGATCCCCAGGCGCCCGCAGCACTCGAGGACGACCTCCCGGGTGATGGAGGGCAGGATTCCCAAGTCGAGCGACGGGGTCTCGAACCGACCCCGGTGCACCCAGGCGAAGGTGAACGTCGGCCCCTCGAGCACCACCGCGTCGGGGGTGATGAGCATCGCATCGTCGTACCCCATCCGGCGCGCCCGGTCGGTGGTGATCATGTTCGGGGCGTACGACGTCCACTTCACCCCGGGATACCCCGAGGTGTCGGTGGCCGGATGCCAGGGCGCCACTACCGGGATCACGCGCACCCGGTCGGGCACGACGGGCAACGGCTCCCACATCACGATGGTTCTCGGTGCCGCCGCCACCGCGAGGTCACGGCCACCACCGGTGAGAATCACCCGCACCTGTCCCTCTCCACCTGCGGCGGCGACGCGGTCCATGTCACGGGCAAGTGCAACACGATCGGGCATGGTGATCTCGAGAGCGGCGGCGCTCAGCGCCAGGCGATCGAGGTGGCGTTCGGACCGAAACAGCGCGCCCCGGTACGAACGCACCACTTCGAACACACCGAATCCCCGAATCAGCGCCCAGTCGAAGACGGAGACCGAGGCAGTGCGCTCGTCTTCGGGGACCCCATCGATGATCACCCGCATCCCATCGAGGTTAGAGGGTGGGCGGAGCCCCCGATGATGATCACGGACACTACGGGTTGGGCGGCTCCCCGGCGATCGCCACTGTGATGCTTTGGGAAGAAGACCTCAGATGTCAGATGTCAGAGATCAGCCAAGAGACGCCAGATGCCAGTGGCGAGAACGCGTTCTATCCGGTTCCGGTGCCCGACATCTGAAATCTGACATCTGATACTTGACCTCTCACATCTGGCACCGCGTGAGGGCAGCCGCGTACCCTCTCGGGTCGTGACCACCAGGACGCCTCTTCCCGACGCGCTGCGCGGTACTCGCTGGAGCAGTGACCCCGCTGGGGTGGCAACCGCCCTCGCAACCCTCGCCGCGGGACCCGAACCGGAGGCAACCGCGGAGCGCCTCGCCCGCATCCTGAACGCGGCACCTGGACTCGCCGAGGCATCGCTGGCCGACCCGGTCGTGGCCGGGCGCCTGGTGGCAGTGTGCGGGTCCGGCCGGGCACTGGCATCGATCTGCGCCGGATTGGGCGAGGACGCTCTCTCCCCGCTCACCGCGACCGACGCCCCCCGACCGAAGATCGAACTCGTCGGCGGAGACGCCGCGGCCGGACTCCGTCGCTCGGTCGGCGGCGGAATGCTCGCCATCGCCGGGCTCGACCTCACTCGGAACATCACCATGCCCGCCGTCGGCGTAGCCCTCAGCGATCTCGCCGATGCCGCGGCCTCGGCGGCCCTGGACATCGCCGACCACCCCGGGGCGCGCATCGCAGTGATCGCTCTCGGGAAGTGGGGCGGACGCGAACTCAACTACGCCTCGGACATCGACCTCATGTTCGTCCACGAGGGCGACCCGGACGCTGCGGCGCACGCCGCAGCCGCCTTCATCGAACTGCTGTCGGAGCGCACCTCCGCCGGGATCGCGTTTCGCGTCGATGCCGACCTGCGACCCGAGGGCGCTGCCGGACCGCTGTCCCGATCGGTCGACTCGTACCGCACCTACTGGTCGCAGTGGGCCCACACCTGGGAGTTCCAGGCCCTGCTCAAGGCCCGGCCGGCCGCCGGAGACCGCATGCTGGCCGCGGAGTTCATCGCGGCTGCCGAACCGTTCGTCTACCCGGACACCCTCGGAGGCGAGGCGGTGCGCGAGATCCGCGCCATGAAGGCGCGCACCGAAGCGCTCGTCGCCGGCGCGGACGAGTTGAAACGGGGTGTGGGCGGCATCCGCGACATCGAATTCGCCGTTCAACTCCTCCAGCTCGTCCACGGGCGCGCGGACCCGGCACTGCGCACCACCAACACGCTCGAGGCCCTCGACCTCCTCGGGGACCGCGGCTACGTGGGAGCGGACGACGCCGACGAACTCGGCACGGCGTACCGGTGGCTGCGAGACGTGGAACACCGCATCCAGTTGCAGGACCTACGCCAGACCCACACCGTGCCTCCGGAGCCTCCGGGGAGGGAACGACTCGCCAAGGTGATCGGGTATCGCGACGACGCCGCGGGTACGGCCGTGGAGCGATTCGAAGCCGATCTCCTCCGTTACCGCACCGCGGTGCGGGGCATCCACGAGCGCCTCTTCTATCGGCCGCTGCTCGAGGCCTATGCCAACAGCGCTCGCGATGCCCGTGCCGATCGCCAGCTGGTCGCACTCGGCTTCGCCGACTCGGCCGCGACCCGTGCCGCGGTGGCCGAACTCACGACGGGCCTGTCGCGAAGCAGCAGCCTCATGCAGCAGCTGTTGCCCTTGATCATGGAGTGGCTGTCGGCATCACCCGATCCCGACCTCGGACTGGCTCAGCTCAGGCTCTTGGTCGGTGACGACGCCGATAGCGCCCTGGTCGCGACGATGCGCGATCACCCCGCAGCAGCGGAGCGCCTGTGCCGCCTGCTCGGCACCGCGCGCACCGCCGGTCGCCTCGTCGACCGCATTCCGGCGGCGCTTCCGCTACTCGCCGACGATGCCGCCCTCGCCTCCGCCGCTGACGCCGCGGCTCTCGCTTCCGCCGCGCACGCCCGACTCGCAGTCCGCGACGATCACGGATCACGGGTGATCGCACTGCACCGCTTCTGGGCGGAGCATCTGCTCGCCACCATCACGGCCGATGTCTCCGGACTCGTCGATGTCGTCGCCGTGGGGCATCGGCTCGCCGCCACCGCCGATGCCCTGGTCTCCGGTCTCCTCGCCGCGGCCATCGATGCCGCCCGCGCCGAGGGACGCAACCCGCCTCCGCTGGCGGTGATCGCGCTCGGCAAGTGGGGTGGCAGCGAACTCAACTACCCGTCCGATCTCGACGGGTTGATCGTGTTCTCCGCCACGGGACGGACGGGCGAGGAGGCTGACGCCTCCCGGGTCGCCGAGCTGCTCGTGGGCTCCCTCGCCGCCTCGTCTCTCGGGCTGCCGCCTCCCCCGCTGGACCTCGACCTGCGACCCGAAGGGAAGAAGGGGGTGATGGTTCGGTCTCTCGATGCGTATGCGGCGTATTGGGATCGGTGGGCGCTCACGTGGGAGCACCAGTCCCTGCTCCGCGCTCGCGCCGTCGCGGGCGACCTTCGCCTGGGAGCCGAATTCGTGGCCGAGGCGGCGGCTCGATCCCACCCCGAGCACCTCGTCCAGTCCC
>CAYYIA010000047.1:0-9557 GCA_964471875.1 uncultured Acidimicrobiia bacterium | reverse complement strand
CACATCCCAGTACGACGCGGCTCGAAAGCGCATCCGTTCGCGCTCTCGCTCGACGACGATGCGGATTGCCGGACTCTGCACGCGACCTGCAGAGAGCTTGGGACGAACCAGCTTCCACAGCACCGGCGACACCTCATAACCGAACAGCCGATCCAGGATGCGACGGGTCTCCTGGGCGTCGACGAGGCGCCGATCGATGTCGCGCGGCGACTCGACTGCTTGGTGGATCGCCTCACGGGTGATCTCGTGAAACACCATGCGCTTCACCGGGATCTTCGGCTTCAGCACCTCGGTGAGGTGCCAAGCGATCGACTCGCCCTCGCGGTCCTCGTCGGTTGCGAGGAACAGCTCGTCGGCGCCCTTGATCAGCCTCTTCAGATGATCGATTTGCTTGCGCTTGTCGGCGGGCACGACGTAGAGAGGTTTGAACCCATTGGCAGTGTCCACGCCGAGCCGTGCCCACGACTCCTTCTTGTGGGAGGCCGGGACATCGGCGGCGTTACGCGGAAGGTCGCGCACATGACCGATCGACGACTCCACGGTGTACCCCGAGCCGAGGTACCCGGCGATGGTGCGCGCCTTGGCTGGTGACTCGACGATGACGAGTTTCATTGGCTACTTGGGTGAGGGGAGGTGTCGGCACGACGCCGACTCGTTCGAGTTCTACGCCTGCCGACTGCCGATTGTCAAGGACGTTGCCCATCGCCGCGACGATCACCGAGCCCCCGAATGCCGGAGAGGACACGCTCGGCCACCGCGTTCCACGAGTATTCCTGAGCCACCCAGGCTCGACCAACTGCGCCCATTGCGGCCGCGCGAATCGGGTCGTCGAGCAAGAACCGAAGTGCCTCGATCAGGGTGTCGCGGCCATCGACGACGAATCCGGACTCGCCAGCCAAGACGGTCTCCGGAGCACCGCCAGAGTCACCCGCGATCACGGCGAGCCCGGTGGCAGCAGCCTCGAGGTACACGATGCCAAGGCCCTCGGCCTCGAGCCCGAGCCATCGCGAACGACAGGGCATGGCGAACACCGTCATCTCGCGAAACAGCCCGGGCAATGCGGAGAACGGCACCGCGACCTCGAACCGGGTTGGCACGGCGAGACGGCGCGCCATGCGGCGCAACGATCGTTCGTCACGCCCCGCCCCGACGAGGAGCACCGATACCTCCCGACCTTCGGCTCGGAGGGCGGCCGCGGCTCGCAGCACACGACGCTGGCCCTTTCGCGGCACGAACCGCGATACACACCCGACGGTCGGATTCGGCGGAGTCCCCGAACCGGGAGCAAATGCCGGATCGACCCCAGCCCCGATCACGACCGGCGAGCGGTTGGTGAGGCGCCTGACCCGGCCGGCGGTGTACCGCGAGGTGGCAAACACCACGTCGGCACGACGCAGCGGGTACTTCACCAACCATCGCACCAGGGGAATCGCCGCGGGGAGCACCACCTCCGCACCGTGGCAGATGACTCCGTAGGGAACCCCGGTCGCGGCACGCAATCCCGGACCGAGATGGGCCAGCGGATGAGGGGCTCCGAACAGGATCACATCCGGGGAGAACTCGGAGATGTGGCCGGCGACCCAGCGCCGGGCGCGCCTGGTCGGCCACATGAACCGACGGTGGCCCCGTATCACTCCCGCGGTCTCGACCGCCGTCGGATCCTTCGGCGCGAGCACACGCACCTCGGCATCGAGGGATGCGACGAGTCCTGCGAGATACTGCTGGATCCCACCCGGCCGGGGAGGAAAGTCGTTGGTGACGAGCAATACCCTCATCGCAGCGGCAGGTTGTAGTCGACGAGTCGAGGACCGTCGGGGCTGAATTGCACCCGCGTGAGGCTGAGGTTCGTGGGAAGGCCCAACGAACGGTATCGGGGCCAATCGAGACCCACGACACGCGCCGCGAGTGCCCAGATCGATCCCCCGTGGGTGAACAGAGCCAGCCGCTCGTCCGGGAGATCGGACCGCAACGCCGATGCGACGCGCTCCATTCGCCGCCCCGCACCGGCGAAGGTCTCGCCGCCCCCGCCTCGCGGCAGGTCTTGACCCTCTTCGAACACGGCGTGCCACTCCGCGGCAAACCGCGCTTCGATCTCCGAGGTCGTCAAACCCTCCCATGCCGCGAAGTCGATCTCGACGAGGTTTGGTTCGAGGCAGGCCACGAGTCCCCGGCGACGAGCGAAGGCCTCAGCCGTACGTCGCGCCCGCTCGAGGGGTGAGGCGAAGACTCGCGTCGCTTCGGCTGAAGACTCGGCAAAGCGTTCGATCTGGGCAAAGCCGTGCTCCGTGAGAGGACCATCGGTGAGCCCGTGCCACCGGCCCTCCACGTTCGCCACGGTCTCACCATGACGCACCAGCGATACGGTATCGGGTCCCATCGGGTCGGGCAGAGCGTGACGAGCATCGTTGTAGCTGTGGAGGTGAAAGCGCTCCATGGTCACGATGACGTCGGTGACCGATGCGTTGCGTACCCGCTCCAGGGGCCAGGTGCGCCCCCGACCGGACACCTGCAGACCCGACCCGACGACCGAATGGATGCTGCCCCCGTGGGTGACTACGAGGACTCGCGATCCAGCCGGGGTACGCACGATCAGGTCGCGCAATGCCGCCGCCATGCGCGCGGAGAACTCGTCCCAACTCTCGCCACCGCCCATGTGCACCGGTTGGCCCAGGCGCATTGCGGCCGACTCCTCCGGATAGAGCTCGTGGACCTCTTCGCGGGTGAGACCCTGCCAGCGCCCGATGTCGATCTCCCGCCACGCCGGATCGGGGGTGGCATCCAGCCCGGCGAGCTCGGCGGTCTGCAGGGTGCGCGGGAGATCCGACGAGAGCACGACGTCGAATTCCTTGCCGGCGAGTCGCTCGCGCAAGGCTCGGGCCTGTGCTTCACCCTTGGTCGAAAGGAGGTGATGGCCATGGCCCTGCCACACCCCGGCGGCGTTTGCGTCGGTCTCGCCATGGCGAACGAAGGTGATCTCGATGCTCAGCGGGAACTCCGGAGACGGCGCCGTAGGGTAGGCGCGCTGTGCAATGCGCAATGCGCTGAGGCCTACGACTGGACAGGTCTGAACTGACGACTGAAGACTGAAGACTCGAGCCTGGAGACTGGAGACTGGCGACTTCTTCGCTCAGAAGCTCCCGGCGAAGGCGAGGGCAACGGCTGCCGTGGTCACCAGCAGCGCAATGACCGCGCTGACCATCAGAGACCGCAACGACTCTCCGACTGCATCGGCGGCGAGGACCGCTCGATGTGCTCGCGACCCGGGACCGCCATACGCACCGGTCTCTATCAATCGCCGCACGTTCTCCCAGGCCCCTCCGGCGACGACCACCACCACGGCGAGGGCGGGTCCTGCGGCGAGCAACCCGACCAGGTATCCACCAAGGGCCGCAGCACGGGCGTGCCCCAGGCCGACCGGCACGAGCACCGCAACCACCACGGGAATCACCAGGGCACCGATCGCCGCCCCGGCCGACGGCGGACGCGGCACCGAGCCGCGTGTGGGCGGAGCCGGTTGCGGAGCCACATGCAGTGCCCAGCCGGCCGCGTACCAGATGGCCACCATGCCGGAGGCGACGCCGATCACCATTCCGATTCCGCCACCGATGATCTCGACGGCGGACACCTCCCAGAGCGCTACGACGAGCGAGAGCGCTGTCAAGGCACCGGCGGAAGTCACGACCACGGCGCCGGTCGATCGCGCCGCGCTCCCCGCGGCAACCAGGGCAGCCACCGACTCCCGCACGGCATCGGTGGCTTCGACGGCAACAGGCACGGCGCGCCCCAGTGCAGCAAACCGTATCCCAGAAGCAGGAACCGCGAGCACCGCCACCAGTCCAACCACCGCCAACGTCATTCCGAAGCCGCCGCCGACGGCGCCGTACTCGCCGGCGCGATGCGCGAGGAACATCGCAGCTGCCAGCATCCCGATCACGACGGCGCCGGCGCGAGCAGCATCGCCGAGCCCAGTCGTGATCACGACCGCCGCCCCGGAACGCGACCTGGCCGCAATCCGCTTGCCTGGCCTCCAGTGGTCGGAGGTGAACACATGCCCCACCACTCCCAGAGCGACGGAGAGCGCAGCGCCGACGGCCACGGCGGCCCCCACACCGCCGACTGATGCCCACCCGGCACCCGGCGGCCGTTCCATCCAAGCCACCACGAATCCCCCGAGGCCGACGATCCCGCTGACCACATAGCCTCGCCGCCGCATCACCGCCACGGGATCGCCGCGCCGGATCATCGTCGCGGCGACGGTCGCGGCCACGCCCAGCGTCAACACGGCGAGCGGGACCGACGACCACGGCGTTGCCGCGCTGTCGGCGATGACGATCGCGGCGATGGTGGCGAGCGCCACCGGCGCCAACAGCGCGCCCACCACACCGCGTCGCGGAAGTCCGGCGTCTCTGCCGACATCGAAGGTGACGAGAACGGCGAACGCGATCGCGACCCCAGCCCCGAATGCGGCGATGGTCGCCGACGGTTGTGCCACACCGATCCACTCGACAGTCACCAGATGGAGCGCCGCCAGCGAGGCCAGCGCACCGGCGACCACGGCGGTGTCCGTCACCGAGGCGAAGCGCAGCAGAAGCGGAGTCAGGTGATCGCCGAAGCCGGTGGTGGTTCGTGCGGCGGTGCCTGCGGCGGCGAGCACCACCAGCAATGCGCCGGCGCACGCAGCCACGACCCCCGCCGGCCACCAGCCATCGACGACGAAACCTCCCACCGCGGCGAGCACGAGGGCCGCAAGGGACGCGGCGGCGATGGCACGGGTGATCCCGCCCACCGGCCCGAGACGACGAGGCAGAGCGGGGGCGATGCCGCACGCCGCCACCACCAGGGCGACCCAAGCCCACGACGCAGGATGCACGATGACTCCTCGGGCGGTCGTCGGAGTATACGAAGGGCCCCAACGCCCACTCGGGGATCGGGTCCTACCCCACTACCCTCGTCGCGGTGACCGATGACGCCCCCACCCACGTCACCTGGCTCCATTCCGATCGCCGCGTGCCGACGCGGTTCGTGAGACCGCTATTGCGATTCACTCATGTCGAATCCGCCGGCGGCGTCGTATTGCTGCTTGCCGCCGCGGCTGCGTTGTTTTGGGCCAATGCCCCCTTCGGCGACTCATACGAACGGTTCTGGTCGACACCGGTCACGGTGACCGTCGGTGCCTTCCATCTCGATGAAACGCTACGTCTCGTGGTCAATGACGGTCTGATGGCCGTGTTCTTCTTCGTGGTGGGACTCGAGATCAAACGCGAGCTCGCCACCGGCGACCTTCGCAACCCTCGGGTGGCCGCGCTACCCGCCCTGGCCGCTGTCGGGGGCATGGTGGTGCCCGCACTCATCTATGTGGCGTTCACCGCCGGGTCACCGGCGGTTGACGGTTGGGGGATCCCCATGGCCACCGACATCGCCTTCGCTCTCGGAGTGGTCGCCCTTCTCGGCTCGAGGATTCCCGTCGGAGGGCGGCTGTTCCTGCTGGCGCTCGCCATCGCCGACGACATCGGGGCGATCGTCGTGATCGCGGTGTTCTACACCGAAGGCATTGCGGGCTGGTACCTCCTCTCCGCAGTGTGCACCCTCGCCCTCATCTGGCTGGCGGCGCGCACCGGGATCCGGTCGCTCACCTTCTACGTGCCGGCGGCGCTGGCGATGTGGTTCTTCCTCCTCGAAAGCGGCGTGCACGCCACCCTTGCCGGGGTGGCTGTGGGGTTGGTCACGCCTGCTCGTGCGATGTACTCCGACCGCGACTTTCGTGATCGCAGCCGGCGCATCCTCGATGCGACGGACTCGGACCAGGGAGTTCCGAACGATCACGAGCGTGTCGACCACGACTCTCTGGTGCTCTCCGCGATCGCGCGTGAGTCGGTGCCGCCACTGCACCGCGTCGAGAACGCTCTCCACCCGTGGTCGTCGTTCGTCGTCGTGCCCGTGTTTGCCCTGGCCAATGCCGGGGTCCGATTCGAGGGGATCGCGCTGGGAAGTGCCCTCACCAGTGACGTCGCCCTTGGGGTGAGCGTCGGGCTGCTCGTCGGCAAGACCGTCGGGATCAGCCTGTTCACCTGGCTTGCGGTTCGCCTGCATGTGGCGACGTTGCCCGCAGCCGTGACCTGGCGCCAGGTCATCGGGTTGGCCATGGTGGCCGGCATCGGATTCACGGTCTCGCTCTTCGTGGCGAGCTTGTCGTTCGGCACCTCCGGCACCGCCGACCTCGCCAAAACGGGCATCTTTGCCGGAAGCCTCATCGCCGGCCTGGGCGGATATCTCCTACTGCGCGGTAGCACCTCCGCTGCGGAGAACGAGGACGAATAGCGATCCGCAGCACCTCGCTCGAGTCGGCGTCCATCCGGGTGGTCGTGTCGCTCGTCGTGTGCGCAACGGTCGTCGCATGCTCCCCACCCGTTTCCGACCCGCCCACGACCACGATGCCGACGGCGACGGTGGTCACCACGACGGGGGCCGTCACCACTGCGCCCCCTCCCCCGACGACGATCGGGATGACCACCACGACCGAGCCGGCCGGTGCCGACATCACCGTCAGCCTTCCCGCCGACGCCGGTGCTCAGGCAGCACTCGGAGCCTTCTACGGATGGCTCGGAGACCGCTCGCGTCCCGAACCGAACGTGCCGGCGGGACTGCTCGCCCATGTGGGGGCCGTCGAGGTCGACGGCGACATGATCCTGTCCGCCGACTGGTATGCCGCCGAGGTCTCCGGGGGCCGGGTCGCCGTCGCCCTCGTGGGCGACGATGTGGTGCTCCTCGCCGACGAGGGTTCGGGTTGGCAGATCGTCGGAGCCCATTTCGCCCGGTTCGGACTCGCCCCGTGGTACGGAACGCCAGTGCGTCACGTGCTCATCGTGGGCACCGATGCCCGTCCCGGTGAGGGTCAGCGGCTCTACCGGGCCGACAGCATCCACATCGTCTCGTCGAACCTCGCCGCGGGGGCGGGTTCCATCGTGGGTTTCCCCCGCGACTCGTACGTGGCCACCTCATACGGACACGACAAGTTGACCCACGTCAATGCCACCTCCGACACGGACGAGCTGCTCGACATCACGCGGGATCTCTCCGGGCTGCCCATCGAGGGCTACTTCATCACCGGCTTCCTCGGATTCATGAGGCTCGTCGACGACCTGGGTGGCATCGTCGTCGATGTCCCCTTCGGGATGGCAGAACCGTTGTCCGAGGCCTATCTCTCCAAGGGCATCCAGCTTCTCTGGGGCGCCAACGCCCTCGCCTTCAGCCGTAACCGCCACATCAACGGCGGGGACTTCACTCGCTCGTTCCACCAAGGGGTCGTGATCCTCGCCGGCCTCGCCGACATCCTCGAGCGCGACATCACCGCCCTGCCGGAGTTGGTGCGGATCCTGCTGAACCGAACCTGGACGGACATGAGCCTCGGCGACGTGCTCACCCTCGCCGCCACCGCCTTCGAGATCGACCCTACCCGTGTCACCAATGTCGTCCTTCCCGGCCGATCGAAGATGGTGCGGGGTTCGTCGTTCGTGATCCTCGACGTGGCCGGCCGGTTCGCCGTGTTCGGCGGACTCGAAGACGGAATCCTCGACGCCGGCTGATCGAACCTGTAACGGATCGGCGGCTGGACCGATTGCGGGGTCAAGCACGGAAGGAGGTCCAACGTGGCCGTGCAGACCGCAACCACCAAGAGCCGTCGAGCGACCTGGGGACCGTGGAGTCCTGCGCAGATCGTGGCGGTCGTCCTCGGCGGGTTCTTCGTCATCCTCGGCACCGTGGCGCTGGCCCGGGTGGGGATGTCGAGCCTGACGTCGCCAACGGAGACGGTGTGGGGCCTCGCCCACACTCCGCTCATGGCACTGATCGAGATCGCCCTCGGGTTGTTCATCCTCGCCAGCGCCCCGGGGAGCGCGCCGAGTCTGGCCGCCACGGGATCAGGGATGAGCCGGCTCGGGACTGCCCCGAGCCGGCTGATCCCTGATGGAACCCGCGGCCTGACTCGGCGTGCTCCTACCCCTTCACGGCACGTACCACCCTGTGTGGGATCGGTGCACTCATGGCGGTGTTCGGGATCGTGATGCTGATCGAGCCGGGCGTCTTCAGCGACACGCTTGGTGTCAACCGCCAGATGGGCCTGCTCTACACGACCGCAGGGGCCGGGAGCACGGTGCTCGGTTGGGTCTCGCCGGTGATCGGCCGGTAGGACCCCAGCCACACAAGCCTCGTCGGTCTTCTTCGGCCTTCGACCGACAGGAACTGGCGGCCGGGGGTGCGCACACTGCGTACCCTCGGCCGTCAGTGCGCCACATCATCGACTCCTGGCTGTCGTCTCCCGAGATCGCGGAGCGGATCGTCCACGTCGAGACCGTGCCCGAACGAGGGGCGATCTTCGAAGACGCCGACCCACCGCTCCCCGATCCGCTTGCCACCGCCCTTGCCGAACGAGGCATCACGCGGTTGTACCGGCATCAGACCCAGGTGATCCGACGGGCGCGCCGCGGTACCCACACCGTCGTCGTCGCCGGAACCGCATCGGGAAAGTCGCTCTGCTATCAGGTTCCCATCGCCGAGGCGGCGATCGCCGACCGTCGGGCCACCGCCCTGCTGCTGTTTCCAACCAAGGCGCTGGCCCGGGATCAGTTTCGGTCCCTCCACACCCTGGGCATCCCCGAACTCACCCCGGTCGTCTACGACGGCGACACCGACCAGGAGTCCCGGGTGTGGGCCCGCAAACACGCCACAGCGGTGCTCACGAACCCCGACATGCTGCATGTCGGGATCCTTCCGTCCCACGGCAAGTGGGCACCGTTTCTCCGCAATCTCCGTTTCGTCGTCGTCGACGAGGTACACACCCTGCGCGGCATCTTCGGCAGTCATGTCGGAAACGTGCTGCGGCGCCTGCGCAGGATCGCGCGCCACTACGGGGCCGATCCTACGTTTCTCGGCTCGTCGGCGACCATTGGCAATCCGGGTGAGCTGATGGCCGCCCTCACCGGACTACCGATCGATGTCGTCGATCAGGACACCGCCCCGAGTGGAACCCGACATCACGTGCTGTGGAATCCGGAACTCGGTGAAGATGACCAGCGACGGAGTGCCCTCGCCGAGGCGGCCGATGTCTTCGTGGACCTGGTGCGCCGCGAGGTCCCGACCATCGCATTCACCCGAAGCCGCAAGGGCGTCGAATTGGCCTACCGCTGGGCGAGGGAACGTCTTGGCGACGACCTGGCCGCCCGGATCGCCCCCTATCGCGCGGGGTACCTGGCCGAAGACCGCCGTCGTATCGAACGAGCGCTGTTCTCGGGCGAGCTGCTCGGAGTGACGGCCACCAATGCCCTCGAACTCGGCATCGATGTCGGCGGGCTCGACGCCGCAGTACTGGCCACCTTTCCCGGGACGGTGGCCTCGTATCGTCAGCAGACGGGACGAGCAGGCCGATCGACCGATGAGTCGCTGGCCGTGCTCGTTGCCGGCCAGGACGCACTGGACCAGTGGTTCATGCATCACCCTGCCGACCTCTTCGCCCGACCCTCAGAGGCCGGAGTGGTGAATCCCGCAAATCCCCACGTCCTCTC
>CAYYIA010000046.1:0-9654 GCA_964471875.1 uncultured Acidimicrobiia bacterium | reverse complement strand
GCAGTTGATGTAGGCGCGCCGCAACCACAGGAGGGAAGCGAGGGCCGCAATCGCGGTGACGAAAGCCATGGCGGACTCGATGCGATCTACCCGCCGGGCCGCCCAACTCACATCCACCCCGTTGCCGATCGCCCGGAAGTGGGTGTACAGAGCGGCCAGCCAGGCCCCGGCCATCACCCCCAGGGCGAGAGCACCCCAGCGTGCCACCGCCGCCCGCAGCTTGACCGACTGGTACCCGGACGGCAGCGGTGTCAGCCGACGGCTGATGACCGGCTGCTCCTGAACCTGCACGGGATGGACTCCTCTCCGAACGGATGAGGGTAACGCCCAAGGAAGTCTCCAGTCTCCAGTCTCCAGTCTCCAGTTGGAGGGTCATCAAGTCATCAGTCGTCAGTGCGACCGGTGTCAACGGCCAGGGCCAGGAAAGCCCCCTCCCTGGCTCATGGCTGACGACGGAAGACTGAAGACTCATGACCGAATCCCCTGAAAACTCGGCTTCCCGCTCCATACCCTCACACCATGAACGGACGAGTCGCCCTTTGCCTCGCATGGTCGCTCGTGCTCGTCGGGTGTTCCGGCGACACCACGGCAACCGCCACCTCGACCACCACCACGACAGTCACCACGACCACGACCACCGTGGCGGAGACCACCACCGCCGTTGCCGTCGACGCCCGCCTCGAGGCACTGCGGGAGATGGTCGACTCGTATGGCACCCCGGGAGGCATCGCGGTGGTGCTCGATGCCGACGGCCGCTGGATCGGCGCCGTCGGCGACGCCGACAACGCCGGCACCGCCGCCACGGTGTCGATGCGCTTCCGCGCCGCCAGCATCACGAAGACGGTCGTCGCCACCATCGTGCTCACCCTCGTGGCCGACGGGCTCCTCGATCTCGACCAGACCGTCGAGGAGATCCGTCCCGGACTGCTCGCCGATGGATCGGTGACAGTCCGGCAACTCCTCGACCACTCGAGCGGCCTGTTCAACATCGGTGACGAGAGCGATCCAGTCGACGACATCGCCGCCATCGCCGACCCCGACCTTCGCGCCGAGGCCGAGGAGTTGATGGCGGCCTACTTCGATCTGCATGAGGACGTCGTCGTCCCGCCGGAGATCATCGTGGCGATGGTCGAGACCCATCCCCGCTACTTCCCGGCCGGGACCGGATACCACTACTCGAATCCCAACTACCAGGTCCTCGGCATGCTGATCGAGGCGGTCACGGCGGAGTCGCTGGCGACGGCACTCGCCGACCGCATCGCCGCACCGGCGGGTCTCGACTCGTTCGCGCTGGCACCCGACGATCGCACCAGCCCCGAGTTCCGCGGCTTCGACTACCCGGTGATCAGCGGGGCGCCCACCGACACCACCGACGATCTCATCGCCTTCGGCAACGGTGGCAACGGTGGGCTCTTGACCACGGTCGACGACCTCGCCCGGTTCTTCCGCGAGCTCTTCGACGGGCAGCTGATCAGCGACGAGTTGCTCGAGGACATGATCACCCCCTCCGCACCCTCGGTTGCACTCGGCCAGGCGTACGGGCTCGGCATCGGCCCCAACGAGTACTCCTGCGGCACCTTCTACGGGCACCAGGGCAGCGTCAACGGAACGGTGTCGATAGCCCTCTCCGATCGGGACGGTGCCCGAGTGGTGGTGATCGCCCTCAACGCCCGCCATCCGCAAGCCCCGGACCTGGTGGGGTTGGCGGAGACGTTGGTGTGCAGCGCGTAGTCGAGGAGTCGTCAGTCATCAGCCAGAAGGGGTCTTCCTGGGACGTGCCGGATGGACACGAATCGGGCTGAGGGCTGAAGACTGAGGACTGATGCCGGTGCACTCGCCCCACGTACCCTTGCCTCCATGCCCTCTCTTCGCGACCTGAATCCGCGCCCCACGCTGGGCCGGATGTTCTCCTCGTTGCGGATCCCCAACTACCGCCGCTACTTCGGCGGCCAGGCGATCTCGCTGTCGGGCACCTGGATGCAGGGGGTCGCCCAGGCCTGGCTGGTGCTCGATCTCACCGGTTCCGGCACCGCTCTCGGCCTGGTGTCATCGCTGCAGTTCCTCCCCGTCCTGCTCTTTGGACCACTCGGCGGGGTGGTCGCCGATCGCTTCGACAAGCGCAAGATCCTCTACGCCACCCAGATGTCGGCGGGCATGCTCGCTGTCGCCCTGGGCACGCTCGTGGCAACCGGCGTCGTCGAGGTGTGGATGGTCTTCGTCATCGCCTCCATGCTCGGATTCGTCACCGTCGTTGACAACCCCACCCGACAGACCTTTCTCCACCAGATGGTCGGTCCCGACAACCTCACGAACGCGGTGAGCCTCAACTCGGTGGTGATCAATGTCGCCCGGGTGGTCGGTCCCGGCCTCGCCGGGACCCTCATCCTCACCGTCGGTCTGGCGCCGTGCTTCTTCATCAACGCCGCCTCGTACCTGGCGGTGCTGTTCGCCCTCCAGCGGATGGACCCCGAGCAGTTCCATCCCCAGCCGCGCCAGCCGCGCCGCAAGGGGCAGCTGCGGGAGGGACTGCGGTACGTGTGGGCCACCCCGGCGGTGCGGGTTCCGCTGCTGATGATGGCGATCGTCGGCACCCTTGCCTACGAGTTTCAGGTGGTGCTGCCGCTGCTGGCACGGTTCACCTTTGGAGGCGACGCCGGCACGTACGGGACCATGTCGGCACTCATGGGCCTCGGTGCGGTCGTCGGCGGGTTGATCACCGCCGCCATGAGCCGCCCGCCGGCGACGGCACTGGCGCGCAACGCCTTCATCTTCGGGTCGATCCACGTCGCCGCCGCCCTCGCTCCGAACCTCGCCATCGCATACGGCGCGATGGTCTTGCTCGGGGCGGCGTCGATCCGTTTCCTCTCCCTCGGTTCGAGCACCCTGCAACTCGCCGCTGCGCCGGAGATGCGGGGCCGGGTGATGGCGCTGTGGGCGGTCGCGTTCCTCGGCTCCACCCCGATCGGTGGTCCCATCGTCGGTTGGATCGGAGAGCACGTGGATCCGCGGGTGGCCTTCGGGCTCGGAGGAGTGGCCACCCTCACCGCCGGATTCCTCGCCTACCCGGCCCTGAAGCGGGTGGCGGGCCGCGCCAATGTCGAACTCGCCGCGGAACCGGGAGACCCACCGGAGGGGTGACGGGCCTCCTATCGCCGCCGCAGCACCAGCGACTGCATGTGCAGGTCGTCGGCGGGGTCCTTGGGCTCCGGATTGAACGTGTCGAACGACACCACCTCGAATACCGAGCCCACGGCGGCCAGCAGCGTGTCATCACTGCGAAAGCAGAAGTACCGTGGCGGGAGGTAGAAGTCCTCGACCGGCATCCCTTCGCGATCGGCCCCGCCCCACACCCCGAGGTAGAGAAGACCGTTGGACTGCAGCACCTCCGCGATCCCGGCGAGCACCCCGGCGACGTCTGCTGACGGGACATGGTGGATGCAATTCATCATCCACACCGCGCCGAAGGAACCCGCGGCATAGCCCAAGTCGTACATGTCGCGCACCTCGGCGCGCAGACCCTTGGCCCGGCACAGCTCCACCTGGGCGGGCGACAGGTCGGTGGCGGTGACATCGAGGCCCCGATCGGCGAACCAGCGGCTGGTGAACCCCACTCCGGCCCCGATCTCGAGGAGCGACGTGAGCCCCTGGTTCGTCATGAGGTCGAGGAACCTCTCGGCGATGGGCCACCGCCAGTCCGCCTCCCCCATCTGCTCCCGCTGTTGGGCGACCCCGTCGTAGGTCGCGGCCATCGACTGCCGGAATCCCGGTGGTGGTGGGACCGGATGGAGTTCCATTGTCCGCGATTGTGGTCCTGCCACATCGCGAACAATCCATCGACCCGCACTCCTCGCACGGGCGTATGCTGAGTCTGCGTCCGACCCGGAGGTAGGAGACGGTGACCACCAGGAAGTCGACCGCGGCGAAGAAGAAGCCCTCGACCGCGGCCAAGAAGACCACCAAGCCCGTTCGCAAGACTGCCGTTGCGGCCAAGAAGACCGTGAAGAAGGCCACCAAGCCGGTCCGCAAGTCTGCGGTCGCGGCAAAGAAGACGGTCAAGAAGTCGGCAACGACGGCCAAGAAGACCACCAAGGCCGTCGTGAAGAAGACCACCACGGCCGCCAAGAAGACCACCGCCGCCAAGAAGGCGAGCGCGGTCAAGAAGGGCACTGCCGCTGCCAAGAAGGTCGCCAAGCCGGTGAAGAAGACGGGTGCCAAGGCCACCACCGCCAAGAAGAAGGTCGTCGTCACCAAGGGCAAGGCCCTCCCCAAGAAGCGCCCGACCACCACGGTGGCCAAGGCCAAGGCGCAGGGCAATACCCAGATGGCGCCGAAGCCGGCGGCGGCCCCGCCGGCCCCGGCGTGGGCAGCACCTGCCCCGGCGATGGCCCCCAAGCCGGCCGAACCGCAGAGCATCTGGGAGCGGACCAAGGACACCACGGAAAGCCTGTGGGACAAGACCAAGGACGTCGCCAGCGACGCCAAGGACAAGGTCGAAGACAAGTGGGAGGACTGGCGCACTCCCAACAAGTGATCCAGCGACTGTGGCTGCGGACTGAGGCCCACCTCCACCACGGTGGGCCTCAGTCGTGTCAGGCCACCGGGATCTGCACCTCGGTGAGGAGATCGCCAGACCGCCGCGTCAGGAATGACTCGGGCACCCCCAGGGCGGGATCGGCACCGAACTGCAGGTAGATGAAGCGCTCCGGGCCCGCCCACGAGAGCCCGGAGCGATCGACCCAATGGTGCAGCGCCTCGCGGGTGTCGTCGATCTCCTCGTACGGTCCGCGGTGGAGGGTGGCCGCCATGCGCCCGCCTTCGAGACGTCCGGTGCGCACCCGTGCCGTCGAGACGCTGCCGGTGACCGGAACCCAGACCTCGACATCCCAGCGCCCGTCGGTGTGTCGACGGTGATCGATCGAACCCGGGGGTCGATGGGCCCGCTTGCCGGCGTCGCGCACCACCATCTCCACCTCGTCGAAGAGGATGTCGAGGCCGGCGCCAGCCGGCAGGGTGGTGCGCAGCGCCGCCACGCGCTCGGACTCGACCGTGCGCACCACGACATCCGGCCCGTCGGGTGAGTCCGCCACCGTGATGTCCAGGGTCTCGAGCGTGCTTTCCACGCGACGCCGGTGCGACTCGAGCTCCCGACGACGGCGCTGCAACACCTGTCGCAGATCGGCGCCGCCGGTGACGAGATCGGCCACCTCGGCGAGCGGCACGCCGAGGTCACGCAGCGCCACGATCCTGCGCAGCTGCGGCAGTTGGGTCGCCATGTAGCCGCGGTACCCGGTGGCCGGATCCACCCAGGCCGGAGAGAACAGACCGAGTTGGTCGTAGTGACGCAGTGCCTTCGGGGTCACCCCGGCGAGCCTGGCGAACTGACCGATGCGAAACATTTGACTTTGCCCCTGGGGGAAGGTTCACCATACCTCCATGGCACATCCCATTCGCATCGCCGCCCAGCTCCATCCCCAGCACGGATCGTTCGCCGACCTCCGCGGCGCCGCGGTCAGGGCCGACGCCATGGGCTACGACATCATCTACACCTGGGACCACTTCTACCCCCTGTATGGGAAGAAGGACGGCCAGCACTTCGAGGCGTTCACCACCATGACCTCGTTCGCCGAGGCGACCACGCGCGCCGAGATCGGACCACTGGTGCTGTGCAACTCGTACCGCAACCCGCACCTCGTGGCCGACATGGCACGCACCATCGACCACATCTCCGGGGGACGGTTCATCCTCGGACTCGGCGCCGGATGGTTCAAGCGGGACTACGAGGAGTACGGCTACGAGTTCGGCACCACCGGCCGACGGATCCGCGCCCTGGGACGAGCCATCCCGCAGATGGTCGATCGCCTCGGCAAGCTCAATCCCCCACCGGTGCGCAAGATGCCGATCCTCATCGCCGGCACCGGAGAGACCCTGACCCTGCCGCTGGTCGCCCGATACGCCGACTCGTGGCATGCCCGGTTCCCCGACGATCCGTCCGAGGTCGAACCCGCAGTCGAGGCGCTGACCAAATGGTGCGCCGAGATCGGGCGCGACCCCCACGACATCGAGTGGGGGCTCGGCCTGGAACCCACCGACCTCGACCGGTTCATGCGCGAAGACCTGCCTGCCTACGTGGCGATGGGCTTCACCCAGTTCACCCTCGGCTTCAACGGCCCAACGTGGGAAGTAGAAGCGGGAGCCGAGTGGCTGGCCTGGCGCGACGAGACGAACGGGTAGGAAGGCACTAGGCACCAGGCACTAGGCACCAGTCCTTCGGAGTCTCGACCCGCCCACCGCTTCTCCCCCTGGGGGGCTTCCCCACCTGACGCGGCACGTTGGATCGCCGCCGGGGACGGAGTGAACCGGCTCCGTTCGTTGCTCTCCCCCCTCTGAGGGGGAGCACCCGGCTCCGGAGGAGCCGGGGGTAGGGGGTCGCTCCTTCGTCGCTGGCGGCGTTGCTCCTCCGGGAACTGGTGTGTGGGTTGCCGGAGCGACCCCCTCCGCCGCCGCCGAGGACGTCGGCGCCACCTCCCCCTCAGAGGGGGAGGAGCAGGCGGTGACAGTCGCAACCCCTCGCCGCCACCTCCCCCAAAAGGGGAGGAAACAGAAGACCCGCTACCCGCCCAGCGCTCCCACCACCACCGGCAGGATCGCCGCCACCCAGAGTCGATACTGCTCCGCCGAGGGGTGCAGGCCATCGTCCGCCACCAGGCCGACCGCTCCGGATCGCGAGATCGCGGTGACGTCCACGAACGCGACCCCCGCCCCGCCGGCGATCTTCTCCGCGGCGGCATTGAACGCGTCGATCTCGGTGGCGATGCGGGCACGATCGGATCCACCGGCGAACGGGGTCACCCCCCAATCCGGGATCGAAACCACGATCACCCGCGACGGGTCGCCACCGGCGAAACCGATGGCGCGTTCGAGCAGCGCGGCGAACTCGGATTCGTAGGTCGGCACCGACTGCCCGCGGTACTGGTTGTTGACCCCGATGAGCAGGGTCACCAGGTCGTAGGGTCCCTGCGGATTGGCGCGGTCGATGCCGAGATCGAGTTCGGCGGTGGTCCATCCGGTGCGAGCCACGATCTCCACCTCCACCGCACCCAGACCCTCCGCCTCAAGAGCCCGGCCGAGCACCACCGGCCACCGACCTGACGCAGCCACAGACTCACCGATCGTGTACGAATCGCCCAGGGCGAGGTAGCGCAGCGACGAGACCTCCGAGGTCGTCGTGTCGCCGCCACCCGAGGAGCAGGCGACCAGGAGGAGGAAGGCGGTCGATCGCACCAGCATCGGGGGACCCTATCGGAATAGGGTGGGCGACATGAACCCCACCACCCGGGCCGCTCTCGAGGCGAGCGGGCTTTGCGACATCACCACTACCGGCGCTCGCAGCGGTAGGCCGCATCGCATCGAGGTGACCTTTCACCATTTCGACGATGGCTTCTTCATCGGCGGCAAGCCGGGTCGCAAGCGAGATTGGCTGGCCAACCTCAAGGTCAACCCGGAGTTCACCCTGCACCTCCGCAACGGCGAGGACGTCAAGGCCCGCGCCACCGAGATCACCGATCCTCGTGAGCGGGACCGCATCCTCACCGTCATTCGCCTCCGCTGGGGGGTCGACCCCGCCGAGGTCAAGGCGACCAATCCCACCTGGGTGGCGAAGAGCCCGCTGGTAGCTTTCGTCCCCCAGTAGGGAGGCCGCAATGTGGGAGCCGCTCCGGTTCTTCGTCGGATCGTGGCGCGGCACCGGGGAGGGTCACTCCGGGGCCTCCCTGGTCGAACGCACCTACCGCTGGATCCTTCATGAGAAGTTCCTCGAGGTGACGAGCCGCTCCACCTATCCCCCGCAGGAGAGGAATCCGGTGGGAGAGGTGCACGACGAGATGGGCGTCGTCTCGTTCGACAAGACCCGCGGGTTGTTCGTGTTCCGCCAGTTCCATGGCGAGGGTTTCGTCAACCAGTACGTGGCCATCAGCCTCTCCCCCATCACCTTCGAGACCGAGGCGCTCGAGAACGTCCCCGGCGGCTGGCGCGCCCGGGAGACCTATGTGACCGGCGGGCCGGACACGTTCGTGGAACGCTTCGAACTGGCGGCGCCGGGCAAGGACTACGACCTCTACTCGGAGAACCACCTCACCAGGGTCGAGTGATCCCGGACCTAACCTCGCGACCCGTGAGGTCACCCCAGCTCCTCGATCACTCCCCCCGTGTGGGGGAGTCGACGGGGCGCAGCCCCGTCGGTGGGGGGTATCTGTGACCGCTCCACGTCACGAACCCCCTCGCCTCTCCTCCGCCGGGGCGCTCACGATGCTCGGCATCACCGTGCTGATCCTCGGCATCAACTGGCCGATCATGAAACAGGGCCTGGAGTCGATCGAACCGATCTGGTTCGCCTTCGTGCGGGTCACCAGCGCCGGGATCGTGGTGGCAGCCGTGGTGCTCGCCAAAGGCCGGCTGCGGCCGCCTCCGCGCGAGGACTGGCCGGTGGTGCTCTCGGTGGGTCTGGCCGGCACCGGAATCCACCTGGCGATCCTCTTCACCGCCCTGCAGTACGTGCCCGCAGGGCGTTCGTCGGTCCTGGTGTGGACCGCAGCGTTGTGGACCGTGCCCATCGCCTCGGTCACCCTCGGCGAACGGATGTCGCCGCGCCGCTGGCTCGGGCTGATCGCCGGGATCATCGGGATCGTCCTGCTGTTCGAACCATGGCGATTCAGTTGGTCCGACGGCGATGTCGTGCTCGGCAACGGTCTGCTGCTCGGCACCGCGGTGCTGCAGGCCGCGGTGTTGGTGCACACCCGGGCGCACCGCTGGCGCACCGGGCCCACCGACGCCCTTCCCTGGCAGATGCTCACCGCGGCGGTGCCGCTGCTCGTGGTCGCCCTGGTGGTGGAGGGGCCGCTGCACATCGACTGGTCCGTCGGCTTCGCCGGGATCGTCGCCTACCAGGCCGTGGCGGCCACCGGGTTCTCGGCGTGGTCCCGGCAGATCGTCGTCCTCAGCCTGCGGGCCACCACCGTGTCGCTGGTCATGATGGCGATCCCCCTGGTGGGTCTCATCGCCTCCGTAGTGGCCCTCGACGAGACCGTGACCGCCGCCGCGGCGTTCGGCGTGGTCGCCATCGGCATCGGCGTGTCGATGAGCGTGCTCGCCGAACGGGTCGATCGAGTGGCCCTCGAGGCGCAGCCGTTGGACTGAGGGCGGTCTAGGACGACTTGGACCCGGAGGATCCGGAACCCGACGAACCACCGCCGTCGTCCTTGCTGCGGTACACCGACGGCAGCTTCTTGCTGAGGCGGGTGTGCTTGGGGCAGTCCGCCACGGGACCGGGGCGCCACTTGCCGTTGCACATGTGACTGGTCGCCATGCGGACTCCTGAGATCATCGGGGAAGTGTCACATGGTAGACGGCCCCCATCCCCTGGCTCCGAAACCACCGACACCACAATCTCCCTGTCGCGTCTAGATTTCGGAGCACTCGATCTCGATTCGAGGAGCGGCCATGACACCCATCCGTAGGCCGGTTCTGATGGCGGCAGCGCTCGCCCTCGTGGTGACAGCGTGTGGTGGCGGCGAGACCGCAACCACGACCACGGCACCCACCACCACCACCTCCACGGCCCCCACGACCACCACCTCGACGGCTCCGACCACCACGACG
>CAYYIA010000045.1:0-9932 GCA_964471875.1 uncultured Acidimicrobiia bacterium | reverse complement strand
CGCGAAAAAGATGTCAATCGTGACCTTGTCGACAGTCGATGTGCACAACCGCCTGTGGATTGCTGTGGACATGTGGGTAAGGCGGTGCCGGCCCACGAGCGGTCGTCGTCTTGGGGCAACTGACCGCACCTGCGCGGCGGGGAGCGCGAAAAGTAGACCTCGGCGAGGTGGTTGACCGCAGGCATTTGGCACCGTAGGTTCGGCGATGCAAGGCCCAAGGTGCCGATGCGACAACACCCTGTTCGGGGAAGTGCGGGGAGGAGTCGTAGAGGTTCCTTGGGCCTTAGCGCGTGCCGCGGACCCGGGCCCCGCGCCCGCAGCAGCGAGCCTGTCGCCATCGTTCTTCGACCGTCGGGTTTCTGGCTGTCGGGTATCGGGCATCGGGTATCTGGCATCAGGCATCAGGCATCAGGCATCAGGCATCAGGCATCGGAAGGGGCATGTGGGTGCCTGGTGCCCAGCGCCTAGCGCCTAGTGCCTAGTGCCTAGTGCCTAGCGCCTAGCGCCCAGCGCCCAGCGCCTAGTCCCCAGTGCCTAGCGCCTCGCGCCATGTGCCTACTTCCCCTGGCGGGCCACCGGTTCCACCTGATACCCAGGTGGTGTCGTCCACGGAGGTGTGCCACGGAAGCGTCGATCGATCGGGGTCCGACCGACCAGCCGCTCCTCGAGGAGACCATCGGAGCGAACCTCGAACGCACCGTGAGGCGCTTCGGGGGGCGCGAGGCCCTCGTGGTGCGTCACCAGCAGCTGCGCTACACCTACGACGAATTCGACCAGGCGGTCGATCTGCTGGCTCGGGGCCTGCTGCTTCGGGGTATCGAGGTCGGCGACCGCGTCGGCATGTGGTCTCCGAACTGCGCCGAATGGGTTCTGCTGCAGTACGCCACTGCCAAGGTCGGCGCCATCCTGGTGAACATCAATCCGGCCTACCGGACGTCGGAAGTCGAGTACGCACTTGTCCAGTCGGGCTGCCGGCTCCTCGTGTCGGCACCGAGCTTCAAGTCCTCGGACTACCGCGCCATGCTTGCGGAGGTGGCCCCGCCCACGCTCGAGGAAGTCGTGTTTCTCGGCTCAGAGCAGTGGACCGGCCTGTCGGTGCCGGGGAAGGTGACTGCCGGCGATCTCGCGGTGAGACAGCGAAGCCTCGATCCGGCGCAGCCCATCAACCTCCAGTACACGTCGGGCACCACGGGGTTTCCCAAGGGAGCCACGCTCAGCCATCGCAACATCCTGAACAACGGCTACTTCGTCGGGGAGCTGTGCCGGTACACCGAAGCAGACCGGGTGTGCGTCCCGGTGCCGTTCTACCACTGCTTCGGCATGGTGATGGGCAACCTCGCCTGCACGTCGCACGGAGCCACCATCGTGGTTCCCGGTCCCGCCTTCGAGGCAGGCGCGGTGTTGGCGGCGGTGGAGGCGGAGCGGTGCACCAGCCTGTACGGGGTGCCCACGATGTTCATCGGCGAGCTCGAGGCACTCGATTCCGCCTCCGTCGATCTCAGCAGTCTGCGTACCGGGATCATGGCGGGAGCGCCATGTCCGGTGGAGACCATGAAGCGAGTGATGTCGGACATGCACATGACCGAGGTGACCATCTGTTATGGCATGACCGAGACGTCGCCTGTTTCAACCCAGACGCGCGTCGACGACGATCTGGACAAGCGGGTGACCACGGTCGGCCGAACCCATCCGCACGTCGAGTCGAAGATCGTCGATCCCGATACCGGGGCAACGGTCCCGCGAGGTGTGTCCGGTGAGGTGTGCACCCGGGGCTACTCGGTGATGATCGGGTACTGGAACGACCCGCAGCGCACCGCGGAGAGCATCGATGCAGACGGGTGGATGCACACCGGAGATCGAGGCACGATGGACGCCGACGGGTACGTGAGCATCGTCGGTCGCATCAAGGACATGATCATCCGTGGTGGCGAGAACGTCTATCCACGCGAGATCGAGGAGTACCTCCTCACCCATCCCGAGATCGTCGACGCCCAGGTCGTGGGGGTTCCCGACACCAAGTTCGGCGAGCAGGTCATGGCCTGGATCATCACGCGTTCCGGATCCTCGCTCGATGCCGAAGGGGTACGGGAGTACTGCCGGGGGCGGATCGCCCATTACAAGGTGCCCGCCCACGTTGCCTTCCTTCACGAGTTCCCGATGACCGTCACCGGCAAGGTGCAGAAGTACAAGCTGCGGGAGATGGGGACGGAGGCACCAGGCACTAGGCACTAGGCGCCAGGAAGTCCCCTTTTCTGGCTAGTGCCTAGGGCCTGGTGCCTAGTGCCTTCTTCAGAGGCCAAACATCACTTCGCCCAGCTTTACGCGGTGTACATCGAAGGTGGCGAGGTCGAGGCGCATCGTGCCCAGGCGGAGGCCACGCATCCCATCGCCCTGGTTGGTGACCACCCGGAGCACGCCGGCTTCGTGCTCCAGCACCCCGAGTCCCAGGCATGCGCCGGATCCGTCCTGGAGTCCGACGAGCACCCCGTCGAGGCGGCCGAGGTCGAGGCCCTCGGGCAGCGTCGGGGCAAAGACGGTGCTGCGTACCCGCCAACGCTGCAGCGGTTCGGCGAAGGCGGCGGCAAATGCCTTGGCGCGGTGGGCCCGCCTCGTCTCGGGGTTGGCGGGCCGCACGTCGGGATCGACGGTGGCGGTCTCGACTTCGGCCGAGAAGAACCGCCGGAGCATGCCGACCAAAGGTTCGAGCTCCGCGCCGCGCTCCAGACCGATGACGACATCCGGGCGGCACAGCTCCATCTTGTGATACTTCAGGGTTTGGCCGCCGACACCCGAGATGGCGCTCGTGGTGTCTACGACCACCAGGTCGACGCGATCGCGGGCTGCGTCGACGAGTGCCGCGGTGGCAACCACCTGTTGGAGGACGACTCCGTCCGGGGAGATGGCTCCGACGAAGTGGAGTTGGTCCGGCTGCGACAGCGAGGCGAGATCGCCCTGATCGCGCACGAACTTGAGTCCGGTGCAGGTTGGGGGGCCGACGATCGTCTGGTCGATGTCGGCATCGACATACGCCGCCGTCTTTCCCGCCGCCACCGCAGCGGTGAGGAGATCCCGAGCCAGGGTCGACTTCCCGGTGTCGGGTCCGCCCACGAGCATGACCACCCCGCGGCGCCGAGCCAGATCGTCGAGCAATGCGCCGTGATGTCCGTCGTGCACCGGAGTCCTCGGATCGGGTGGTCATCGTACCGGGCAGGGTGCGGTGCGCCGCGACCGGTATCCTCCGCGGCCGATGTCGTCCGCACCCATCTCGTTCCTCAGTGACTTCGGTCTTCACGACGAATTCGTCGGTGTGGTGCACGGTGTCATCGAGCGCATCTCCCCCGGAACCCGCGTGATCGATGTCACCCATGGCATCGCCCGCGGCGATGTCCGCGCCGGGGCGCTGGCCCTGCTGCGGGCGGTGCAGTACCTGCCCGACGGGGTCGTCCTGGCAGTGGTGGATCCCGGTGTTGGTACCTCGAGGAGGGCGATTGCTGCGTCGACTCCGCGAGGGTTCTTCGTCGGTCCGGACAACGGGTTGTTGGCTCCGGCGGTGGCAATGGTCGGGGGAGCCGATCGCTTCGTGTCGCTCGAGGCCGAGGAGTTCAGGCTTCCAGGAGCGGGCTCGACCTTCGACGGGCGCGACCTGTTCGCTCCGGCGGCCGCGGTGCTGGCTTCCGGAGAAGCGTCACTCACCGACCTGGGACCCGACATCGATCCGGGCGACGTGATGCCGCTCCTGCTTCCGCTGGTCGAACACGGCGAAGGCTGGGTCTCCGGCGAGGTGTGGTGGATCGATGGCTACGGCAACGCCCAGACCAACGTCTCTCCAGCAGATCTCGAACTGGCTGGGATGCGTCCGGGCGCCGGCGTGGTGCTCCGGGTGGGGCGGGTCGAACACGAGGCGGTATGGACCGTCGGATACGGCGAAGGTACCGTCCCGATCGTCCATTGCGACTCGCACGGGCTCATGGCGATCGCCATGCCCCGGGGCAGGGCCGATGAGCGACTGGGGTTGAGCGAGGGGCTGTCGGTGGGTTTCCGAGGGTCACGTCAGTAGGGGCTCGGATTCGACAATCCGGGCGCCCCCGCCGCGTAGCCTCTCAGGTCACCGAGCTGAGCCGTATGACGAAGACGACACCGGCGACGAGCAACAGGGCGATGAGCAGGAGGATGGCGATGGTGGTTCCGGGCCGCACCGGGTGGACGGTACCGCAATGAGCGACCTGCTGTTCCTGACGCGGGCAACCTGCTCGCTGTGCGCCGAGGCCCTCCCGGTCGTGACCGCGGTGGCGAAGCGGCGAGGCCATACCGTCGAGTCGGTCGACGTCGATGTCGCCGAACTCGCCCATCGCTTCGGTGATCGGGTTCCGGTGGTGCTGCGCGATGGCGTCGAGGTGCTTGCCGGGCGGTTTGACCGCCGTGAGGTGCGTCGCGCCCTTCGGTGATTCCAGCCTCGGGACCCCTGCCTATATTGCCGCGATGGTCAGAAGGCCCGTTCCCCGGGTCACCGTGCAGCGGCTCCCCGTGTACCTCAGGTGCCTGGAAAGCCTTCCCGCGGGCCAGCAGCGAGTTTCGTCGGACGAGTTGGCCGAGTTGGCCGGCGTCCTCGGTGCCAAGATCCGCAAGGACCTCTCCTACCTGGGCACCCACGGCACCCGGGGCGTGGGCTACGAGGTGGAGCACCTCAAGCACGAGATCCGCCTCGAACTCGGCCTCACCCGGGATTGGGCCGTCGTGATCGTGGGCATCGGCAACCTCGGCAGGGCGTTGGCCAACTACGGCGGCTTTGGCGAGCGCCGCTTCCAGGTCGTGGGACTCTTCGACATCGATCCCCTCAAGGTCGGTGTCAAGATCGACGGACTCACCGTGGAGGCGATGGACCGTTTGGCCGGGGCGGTGGTGGAGCGGAAGGCATCCATCGGGATCATCGCCACCCCCGCCCATGCGGCCCAGGCGGTGGCCGATGTACTCGCCGCAGCCGGGGTCCGGTCGATCCTCAACTTCGCCCCGACCGTGGTCAAGCCCCCAGAAGGTGTGGACGTGCGTCGGGTCGACCTGGCAACGGAACTACAGGTGCTGACGTTCTACTTGGCTCGGAGCGGGTAGGAACCGGGTGCCAGGTTCCAGGCACCAGGCTCCAGATTCCAGAGTCGAACCCGAGTCACCAGACGTACCAGCCTGATCTTGCTGGTGCCTAGTGCCTAGTGCCTATTCCTCCTGCTCGCTCTCGTAGCGGCTCAGGGCCGCCACGAACATGGCGAAGAGCAGGAGCGAACCCAGCATCAGGGCTCCGGGGAGGATGCGCAATTGGAACGAGTTGAGGCCGGCCACGAGTTGGGGGCGCAGACCGCGAGGGGCATACATCGTGTAGAGCAGACCCACGATGGCGAGGAACCCGAAGAATGCTGCTCCGGTGGTCAGGAAGGCGAGTCGACGGCCCAGGTTGGTGTAGTTGATGAGGAACACGCTTCCCCAGAAGATCGCGATCGAAGAAACCCCGACGATGATGCCCCGGATCAGCACGCCGGGGGCGGGGGTACCGTCGGGAGCCACGTTGTTCTTGCCGACGAGGTTCTCGTACGCCACGTCGAGGGCGGCGCGGAACTGCGGGATGAGCGACAGCAGTACGAACACGGTGAGGCCGACGCCGATCCACTCCAACTTCGACATTCCGCTGTCATCGCGGCGCAGGCGGCTGATCATCGCAGCGTCCTCTCGTACTCGACGATGAGCATGATGTCGTCGCTGCTGAGCATGGCACCAAAGCCCGGCATCCAGCCGCGGCCGACACCGTTGACCCCATACCGGGTGCCATTCACCGAACCCTTGACGACGAAGTCGTAGTGGTCGTCGATGCTCGGGAACTGCACGATCGAGCGGCCTTCACGCAGCGACGGACCCATGGCGCCCGAGCCGGGCTCCTGGGTGAAGGCGATCCCGGCCGAGAACCCGGCGGTGTGGCAGCGGGCGCAGTAGGAGTTGTACAGACCCACGGCGCGCTGCGCCCGGGTGACGTTGCCATCGAAGGCCTCTGCGGCGAGAGCGGGGATGTCGACGGCGTAGAGCCGTGCTTCCTGGGAGGCGAGCACCGCGGCAAGTCCCGCCTGGGCCGTGCCCACCAGGACCTCGAGATTCTGTGTGGCCAGGCGGAGGTCGCGCTCGATGGTGCCGAGATCGGTGATGAGGATCCGGGCGCTCTCGAGATCGGCGATCGGAGTAGCACCCGCCGACGTGCTGAACCCGGTCGTGGGATCGAAGGCCAACTTCTCGATCGCGGCCCGTGCGTCGGAAGCGGGTGCCCCGGCAATGATCTGGGCGACGATGCTGCCCAAGTTGATCTCGGCCGCATCGGAGAGGCCGTCGCGGTCCTGGTCGGACGCGGTTCCGGTGCACGAGGTGGTGAGCAGGGCAGCCGATTCGTCGGTGCACGTCGCAGGGTCGGTGAGCAACGATTCGAGCCGGCGAGGAATGTCGCGGATGGCGTCGTACTGCGCTGGGATCGCTTCGAGCGCCGCAATGGCAGCCTGTTGGGCGGTGACGACCGCAGCCACCTGGGTGTCGGCGCCGGCAAGGCGGCTCAACTCGAGATCCACCCGGCCATCGATCGCGGCGATGACGTCGCTCTGGGGAATCTGGATGCTGTCGAGGTAGGCGATGAGTTCATCGATCTGCTGGGTATTGAGCGGACCGCCACCTTCGGCCCCCCAGGCCGGCATCGGAGTGCCCGGCCGTCCGTACACCAGCCAGTAGCGCACTTCCTCTTCGGTGTAGCGGTAGAGCACGTCGTTGATCGCCGGGGCCGCCCAGGTGGTCTCGAGTCCGGAACGGGCTTCGACGAAGGTCGCACCGCCGCCCCCGCCATCGGCACCGTGGCAGTTGCCGCACTGGTACTCGACGAACCACTCGTGGCCCCGCTCGACGGCGATCTCATCGAACTCGTGGGCGGCGGCCTCCTGACGGGCGGTTTCGTTGAGGTAGTAGAAGGGCATGACGATGGCGATCACGGCGACTGCCACCAGCGCCGAGAGGAGCACCCGGTCGAGGCGCTTGGTCTCGAGATCGTCGTCGGTCAGGTACGGCGTGAGATTGGGGGGCGGAAGGTCGCGGCGATGTCGCACCCGGGTGTTGCGCACCAAGAAGGCGAGCCAGCCGATGACGGCGACCGCGACGATCGCCAGCGTTGCGGCGCCGATACCCATCAGCGGATCACTCCTGCCTCGACTAGATGCACGACGGCCCCTGGGGATATACGGCGGTCTTGTTCGAAGCCCGCGAGGTCTGGATCACCTGGCCGGTGTCGATGATGAGCTGGCCGGCATCGTCGATGGTGACGACGAAGCGGTCGAGGTTCCGCGGCGCCGGACCGTCTTCGTACTCGCCGTGGTAGTTGTACTTGGACGAGTGGCAGGGGCATTCGAATCCCTGCGAAGAGTCACATTGCGGGACCCGGCACCCGAGGTGCACGCAGCGCTGCCACAGTGCCATGAGACCGCCTGCCACCACGGGGAGACCGTCGAAGCTGCTCCCCGCTTGCTCGCCCTGGAACGGAACCAGGTATGCCTGGGCGGCGGGGATGAACAGCGGGCTGACCCGGCCGTCGGGGAGGAACACCTGAGCGGTGAGTTCGTCCACCTTCCCGGCAGCGACCTTGGATCCGAAACCACCCGCCTTGATGCGGGGCCACATGAAGCCGAGGGAGAAGATGCCCATCTGGGCCATGAACAGACCGAAGATCCCGGCCACACCGCGGTTGAAGAACTGGCGCCGGGTCACCCCGTACTCCTCGGGGCCGACTTCCGTCTTCATGGTCACCGGGTCGATCGGCGGCGGCCCCTCGTCGTGAGCTACTGCCGGAGAAGCGGCGTCGGCCGCCGCTGCGGTGGTGGCGCGACGGCGCTTGCGATCGCGTCGCATCGCCTTGCGATCGGTGGATCCGGTCACGGGCTCGGCCGTCGACCCGCGGCGCAGGGCGACACTGGCGATGGCCAGCGCGCCGAACAGGCCGACGGCGGCAAAGGCGATGATGACGACCTGGGTGGTGCTCATAGGTCGAAGAAGATCCCGTCACGCCAGGGGAACGTGAAGTTGAAGCCCTTTCCCCGATAGAACGAACCGATGATGGTGAGGATCGCTGCGGCCACCACGAAGAACGTGAACATCATGATGGCGAACTTGCGATCCGAGGGACGAGTGGAGCGGTTGCGGTCGATGTAGGGGACGATCGCCAGACCCGCCAGACCGAGTCCGGGGATGAGCACGCCGGCGATCTGCGGGTCGAAGTACGACAGCAGCTCCTGGAGGCCGAGGAAGTACCACGGTGCCTTGGACGGGTTCGGCTGGGCATTGGGGTTGGCCAACTCGAGGAGCGGGGCGTCCTGGAAGATCGAGAACACCGTGAGCAGGGCGAGGACCACGAGCAGGGCGACGAACTCGATGGCCAGCAGGTGGGGCCACACATTCACCTTGTCGGTGGGTTCCTTCTTGACCTGCTGGATCGCCTTCGCCTTGACGACGGTCAGCAGACGCTGGGTGCGCACCCCTTCGGGAATCGCTGGAGCCGCCGGTGCGGGTGCCGTCGCCGTTGCCGTGGCGGTGGCCGCGGGGGCGGGGGCGGGGGCCGCCCCGGCTGCGGGGGCGGCGCCGCCCGTCATCTCCGCCCACACCTGATCGAACGGCACACCGGTGGCCTTGGCCTTGGCCTCGGCCGAGCGGCGGAGCAGATGTTCGGGGACGTTTGCCATGGGGCCGCTCTCCTACAGGGGTCCCGAGATGCCGCCGTCCTTGCGCACCCGCCAGAAGTGCACCGCCATGAAGATGACGATGAGGAACGGCAGGGCGAGGACGTGCAAGACGTAGAAACGAAGCAGGGTCGGGGCTCCCACCTGGAGGCCGCCGAGCAGGACGAAGGACACCTGGTCGCCGAACACGGGGGCGTAGCCGCCCATGTTCGTGCCCACGGTCACCGCCCACAGTGCCAACTGGTCCCAGGGGAGCAGGTAGCCGGTGAACGAGAGAAGCAGGGTGAGGAGGAGCAGGACGACGCCGACGACCCAGTTGAACTCGCGGGGCGGCTTGTAGGCACCGTGATAGAAGACCCGGGTCATGTGGAGGAACACCGTGATCACCATGAGGTGCGCCCCCCACCGGTGCAGGTTGCGCACGATCTGGCCGAAGGCGACGTCCGTCGACAGGGAGGCAATGTCGGGGTACGCCTGGGTCGCCGACGGCGTGTAATAGAACATGAGGAAGATGCCGGTGATCGTCAGCAGGATGAAGAGGAAGAATGACAGGCCACCGAGGCACAGGGTGTAGGAGAGACGGACCGCGTGCCGCTTCACCTTCACCGGGTGGAGGTGATAGAGCACGTTGTTCATGATCACGTAGGAGCGGTTGCGCGGGCTGTCGCCGTACCCCTTGCGCATCGGCGACCCGGGACGGAAGATCGACTCCCAGGCTTCCGAACCGCGGATGCGCGTACCCACCCCGGCAATGCGCTCGCCGAGGCTGGTCCGCCCGTTTCCATTTCCGTTGGTCGCCACGTTCCCTCCGTGAATCCTCAGTCTCCGCCCCGGTCCCTCGACCGGTCAAATCACCTACCGCTCAGCGCTCACCACCGTACCCCGTAGGCGTACCCGTTTCGGACGTCCCGCTGGCCGCTGTCGATCTCCCACGGCGCCTCGCTACCGCGCGCTCCGGACTTGGCCGCCAGCGAACCGTCGTACTTGCCGAGAGAGATGACCCCGGTCGGGCAGCGATCGACGCACAGGGCGCACCGGGTGCACTCATCCTCGTCGACGACGAAGAACCCGCGATTGGCGGCGTCGGCGCGGGGATCGTCCACGTTGCTCGCCTCGGCGATGGCGTCGAGGGAGAGATAGTGGATGCACTTCCACGGGCAGATGTCGACGCAGCCCTCGCAGAGGATGCACTCG
>CAYYIA010000044.1:0-9962 GCA_964471875.1 uncultured Acidimicrobiia bacterium | reverse complement strand
CTTTCCCATCGCCAGCATTGCCGTCATCACTCGCTGTGACTTCGCAGGGTCGGGATCACCGAACAGTTCGCCGAGTGCCCTGGGGACGACCTGCCACGACAGCCCGAAGCGGTCCTTGAGCCAGCCGCACCGGCTCTGTTGGCCGCCTTCCGAGAGCCGCTCCCAGAAGTGGTCGACCTCGTCCTGAGTGTCGCAATCGACGACGAACGACACCGCCTCGGTGAAGGCGAACAACGGACCGCCGTTGAGAGCGACGAACTCCTGGTCGCGCAGCCGGAACCGTACCGTCATAACCGTTCCCGCCGCGCCTGGGCTCCCCTCCGGATACCGCGACACCTCGAGCACCTCAGCGTCGCCGAACACCGCCACATAGAAGGTGGCAGCCTCCTCGGCCTCATGGTCGAACCACAAGAACGGTGTGATCTTCTGCATCGGGATTCTCTCTCTGATTAGAGGACGGACGACCGGGGATACGGGCTCGAGACTGGTGACTGGTGACTGGTGACTGGGAACTTCCTCAGTCCCGAATCAGCTCCATGAACTCGCTGCGGGTGAGCGGGTTGGTGCGGAAACCGCCGCGCATCGCCGAAGTCACCATCGACGTGCCCTGCTTCTGCACCCCCCGCATCATCATGCAGAAGTGGCTGCCCTCCATCACCACCGCCACACCATGCGGTTCGAGGATCTGATCGACCGCATCGGCGATCTGACTGGTCAGCCGTTCCTGCACCTGCAACCGTCGGCCGTACAGGTCGACGATCCGGGGGATCTTGCTCAGCCCGATGATCTTGCGATTGGGCAGGTATCCCACATGCGCCTTGCCGAAGAACGGAAGCATGTGGTGCTCGCACAGCGAGTAGAACTCGATGTCCTTCACCAGGACCATCTCGTCCATGTCGGACTCGAAGATGGCGTTGTTGACGATCTCCTCGAGTGATCCCGTGTACCCGCTGGTGAGGAAGTCCATCGCCTTGGAGACACGAAGCGGGGTGCGCATCAGGCCCTCGCGCGACGGGTCCTCACCCAGTTGGACCAGCATCGACCGCACCGTCGCCTCGAACTCGGGGTCATGGACTTCGCCGACGGCAGCCTCCATCCCCTGCTCCGGGGGGTAGCGGCTCGGGTCGGAACTGGACTCTGTCGACATGGACACCTCGATCTGGTTGCGCAATGGACCGGCGATGGTCTTCAAGAGGGATCCGGGTGAAGGGTATTCCCACTCCGGTGCAACGTCGGCAGCGGGGACAGCGAGGTGGGCGTATCGGCCGATGTCGGGATCCGGGATCGTCGTCCCGTCGATCTCACCGGCGAAGCCCTCGTAGAGGATGAGATCGAGGTCGATGGGTCGGGGGGCGTTGCGATCGGCGGTGCGTACCCGGCCCATGCCCGACTCGATGCCGCGCAGGAGCGTGCGCACCTGTGCCGGCCCCAGCCGCGTCTCGATGAGCGCCGCTGCGTTGAGAAACTCCGGGCCCCCACCCACCGCCGCCGATCGATAACACGGGCTTTGCGTCACGACGACCAAGCCGGGTTGGCGATGCAGTCGCGCCAGGGCCGTGGGCAGATTGCGCTCGGGGTCGATGTTGCTCCCCAACGACACGACCGCCCGGGTCATGACGCTTCCCGGCTGCGGTGGATCACCACCCCCACCGAGTCGGCAAACCGCAGCGCTCCCGGCTTCTCCACCTCGACCTCGACCTCGGCGATCCGTTCGTCGGTGGCGAAACAGAGGTCGGCGATCTCCTCGGCGAGGCGCTCGACGAGCATCGGCGAACCCTGTTCGACATGGGCGATGATCGCCTTGGCGATGGTGCGGTAGTTGATCGCATCCCCGATGTCGTCACTGCGCGCCGCCGGTCGCAGATCAGCCCACATGGTCACATTGACCACGACATCCTGCCGATTGGCCCGCTCCTCAGGGTTGATGCCGAGAATGCCGCGCACCAGCAAGTTGCGGATGAAGACCTGGTCCATGGGCGGAGGCTACCCGCTGCCCGCTGCCCGCTGCCCGCCAGATCGCGTCATGGCCGTACGGAGGGGTTCTGGCGGGAAGCCGGAAGCCGGAAGCGGGAAGCGGCTCACCGCAGATGCGCTCCGCCGTTTACTTTCAGGATCTCGCCGGTGATGAAGTCGTTGTCGATCAGGGCGAGGACCGCCTGCACCACGGGTTCGGTGCCTCCGACCCGTTGCACGGGGATCTCCTGGGCCAACTCCTTCAGGTAGGCGGAGTCACGACCCGGCGGGGGAAGGATGGCGCCGAGAGCCACGGCGTTGACCCGAACGCGCGGCGCCAGGGACTCGGCTGCGGCGCGCGTAAAGGTATCGAGTCCACCTTTGGCCACCGTGTAGGAGAAGTGCTCGCGGTAAGGGCGTTCGGTGCGCCAGTCGGTGACGTTGATGACGACACCGGACATACCCTCGGGGAGGGCACGGGCAAACGCCTGGGTGAGGAAGACCGGGGCGGTCAGGTTGATCGCCAGTGTGGCCGTCCACGCCTCCGCCGACACGTCGGTGAGGCGATCGGTGCCGAACACCGCGGCGCTGTTCACGAGCACCCGTACCGGAGCGAGATCGCCCGCCCCGCCCAGCACGGCCGACGGGTCATCGCCCAGGTCGCCCGATACCAGTGCCACCCTCACCCCGTGAGTCCGCACCTCGGCGGCGGTGGCTTCCGCTGCCTCGCCCGACCGGTGGAAGTGCAGCACCACGTTCGCCCCGGACGCGGCCAACCCCAGGGCGATCGCCTTGCCCACCCGATGGGCCCCCCCGGTGATCAGGGCAGTGGTGCCGCGAAGTTCCATGCAGGCGAGAGTACCTGCAACCGCTTCCCGCGGCCCGCCTCCCGCCAGCACACGCCGGCGCACCCGCCCGGCCCTCACGGGCATTCGACAGGGGTAGCGGATTGGCGGGAAGCGGGAAGCGGGGAGCCGGAAGCCTCGTTAGCACTTCCAAACTCACCATCCCGACTACCGTTTCCGCCGTGGAAACCACCGATCCAAGGCATGGCCGCTGGATCCTGCCGCTCATCATCGTGGCAATGGTCGTGCTCACCTATACCTTCGTGAACAGCCTCGATCCGACGAGCAATCCCAGCGGAACGACCGAGGCCAACCCGCCGTTCCCGACCGACGCCACGAGCTCCACCACCTCGCTCCCTCCCGAGATCCAGTCGTTCATGGTGACCCTTGACATCTTCGAGAGCCAGGCGATCGCCTTCCGCGACGAGGTCGTCGGCATCAACACGGACTGGGACAACCGGGCGATCACCTTCGCCGAGGCCCGCACCAAATTCCTCGAGGCCCAGGCGGCGCTCGAAGACTGGGAGAGCGCCGTCACCGAGGTCAGCGGGGTACCACCGGATCTCGCCGAGGGCCATGTCGCCCTGGTGATCCAGGTCTCGAATCTGTCCGCCAAGGTCGGCGACATCGTCCTCGGGCTGGAAGCCCCCGACGATGGGACGCTGCGCCGCACCGCCGTGGCCGAATTCGGGGTCCTGATGGACGAGGTGATGGCCGCCATTGCCGCCATCCGCACGACCGCGGCCACGGGCGAGACCACGACCACGGCTGCGACCGGCGCCTGACCGCAGCTGCGGTCCCCATGTCGACCCGTTGGGGAGTGACTTCCTCCCCTAGTTGACCGGTCGTTCAAGCGGCACCATCGGCGCCATGAGCTCGCGGGATGCCCGGGGCGGCGTCC
This sequence comes from uncultured Acidimicrobiia bacterium, assembly GCA_964471875.1. GTDB lineage: Bacteria > Actinomycetota > Acidimicrobiia > Spongiisociales > UBA11373 > UBA11373. The sequence goes on along the minus strand of CAYYIA010000044.1, from coordinate 6,263 downwards.
GGAAGCGATTCGCCGCCCTGACCACCACCACCATCGTGCTGATCGTCGTCCCGATCGGCCTCGGATTCCGCATCGCCGGCGCCGACACCATCACGTTCGACAGCGGAACCCAGGCGCCCGTGGTCACCGTCCCCAACCCCGGCAACTCCTCCACCGAGTTGCCCGAGGTGACCGACGCCGCCACCGGGGGCGAGCCGGTGACGATCGAGGATGCGCTCACCCCACGTCCCGATGAGATCACGCAGAGCCGCATCACCTGGCTCCGTCCCGGATTGGTGCCGGAGCCTGTGCCCAATGGCGGCTCGATCACGATCGCCGACGGTGTCGAGGTGGCGATCACGGCGGATCCCTATCCCCCGGACAACTTCGATGCGGCGCGGGTTGACTTCGTCGTGACCAGAGATGGCGAGACGGTCGAGGGCACCACCATGTGGGCCCAGTACGACATGCGCCTCATGCTCCACGGCCCCTTCCCGGTGGACCTGGGAACCGGGACCGGCGGGATCTTCTCGCTCACCTACCAGCCATTCATGTTTGGCCCGTGGCAGGTAGACGCCTCCGTGACCTTCCCCGGCTCGGACCCGATTCCGTTCTCGATCTCGATCTACGTATGGCCTACCACCTGAGGAGCGACATGACGACCCTGAAGGACCGACCCGAGGAAACCGCACCTCCGACGAAGCGGACCCCGGTTCCCGGCATCGGGCGAACTCTGGGCATCTTCGCCCTGGTGCTCTTCGTCGTCGGCGGGTTGGCCCTGGGCCTGCTGCTCACCGCCACCGCAGGCGACACCGACCGCCCCGACGCCACGGTGCTCACCCAACAGGACGTCACGGATCGCCTGGTGCGGGTGATGGAGACCGAGGAAGCCAAGTTCGAGATGCTCTACACCCCGGGGTGGTACTACGAGTGGAGTGCGCGTTCCGAACCCGAGGTGGATCGGCCCAGCATCGGCTTCTACCTCTTCGAGACGGTTCACATCGGCGTGCTCCCGGCCGAACTCCCCACGATCGTCGTCTCGTCGGATGGCAACGTCCTCACCCCCACCCGGGTGTCTTCGATCGACAACTCGGAGCATCACCGGGTGAGCGAGCTCGTCTTCTCGGCGGAGACCGAGGACGGCTTCCGTCTCGTCCGCGACGGCGACGAGCTCGTGGCGGAAGTGAACGGGATGTTGGCCGGTACGTTCGTCTGGAACCTCGACGATTCGTTTGGTGCAGATCTCCTCGGGGAAGGCACCTCGGCCGGCATCGTGTCCGGCAAGCTCACCATCCCTGCACTGCTCGCCATCTTTGCCGGGATGCTCACGGCGCTCTCGCCGTGCCTCCTCCTTCTCGCCACCTACTACACCGCGGTGCTTTCGGGCACCACGGTGGGTACCGCTGCTGCCGAGAAGGCGGGCAAGCGCCTGGTCACGACGAGCCTGGCGTTCGTCCTGGGATTCACCCTTATCTACACCGCCGGTGGTGTGTTCGCGGGATGGGTGGGTGACTCGGTTGGACGACTCGACGCGGTGGGCGACTGGTCCAAACCGATCTCGATGATCGCCGGCGCGGTGGTGATCCTGCTCGGCATCCGTATGGCCGCCCAGACCCGGGTGCCCCTGGTGTGCAAGATGCCCGGGTTCAATCGCCCCTCGAAGAGCGGCTTCGGCGGGTCGCTGGCCATGGGCGGCACCTTCGCGGTCGGCTGCCTGTCGTGCTTCAGTGCCACCGTGCTCTCCGCGCTGCTGCTCTACGCGGGCGCCACGGGCTCGGCGATCACCGGCGGACTCATCATGCTGACGTTCTCGGCCGGAACCGGGTTGATCTTCATCCTGGCGGCGTACCTTGTTGCCCGGGCGGTGCCGGTGGTCGGCATCATGGAGAAGGCCCGACCCTATATCGGCGCCATCAGTGCCCTCGTGATGATCGCCCTCGGTCTGCTCATGCTCACCTACAACTTCCACAAGTTCACCGGGTGGATCTTCACGTTGTGGAGTTGACGATGACCATCAACACTCGCGAGCGTCTCGTGGAGGCAGCGGCCGAGCTGCTTCATGAGCACCCGTATCACTCGGTCGGTGTGCAAGGTCTGTGCGATCGGGCCGGAGTCCGCAAGGGGAGCCTCTATCACTTCTTCGAATCGAAGGAGGAGCTCACCATCGCCGCCGTCGACAAGTCGTGGGAGGAGTACAAGCGTGGTCTCGCCGCTCTCCAGCTCGAGCGGCTCGACCTCGACGAGCGGCTCCGATTGATCATGGCCAACTGCATGGGATCACCGCTGGTGCGCTCACTCGACGGCGATCGGCTGGTCGGGTGCCCCTTTGGACGCCTCGCCGCCTCGATCACGGAACACGAGCCCCTGCTGCGGCGGAGGCTGGCGGACATCTTCACGGAGTGGATCTCACTGATCACCTCGTTCACCGATGGCGACGGGGCGGTGGCGCGATCGACCCTCGCCGAGATCCAGGGCCAGCTGCTCCTCAAGGCGACGATGGAGCCCGATACGGTGAGCATCCCGTGATAGGCCGTACGACGGTGCGGCGCACCGGATCGGTGGTCGTGCTCGCGGCGGTGATCCTCGTGGGCACCGCAGGGCCGGCCCTGGCCGACCCCGCCGTTCCCACCAATTACCGATCACAGGTGACCAACCTCGACCCGGACCAGGAGGGGCTCGCCATCCAGGTGACGGGTGGCGATGCGTTCCTCATGGTTGCCGTCGCCCCGGGGCACGTGCTCGACATCCCCGGCTACTTCGGCGAGCCCTACTTGCGCATCGATGCGGACGGCCTGGTGTGGCGCAACTCGCGTTCTCCGGCGCGCTACATCAACACGAGCCGCTACGGCACGGTGATACCGGACGAGGCCGACGCCACCGCGGAGCCCGAGTGGCAACAGGTGGGCGATGGCGGCAGGTATGCCTGGCACGACCACCGCACCCATTGGATGAGCAAGGACCTGCCGCCGACCATCAGCGGCGATCGGGCCCAGCTCATCTTCCCCTGGGAGTTCGAAGTGGTCTTTGACGGCGAGCCGGTCCTGGTCCATGGCGAGCTCGTCTGGTTTCCCTCCGAGAACCCCTTTGGACCCCTTCTCATCGGACTCATCGGCCTCGTACCGCTGGCGTTCTGGCGCCGGGGCCACACCACGCTGATCGCCATCCACCTCGCCGCCATGGGCTGTGTGGCGCTGTTCGTGGCCACGATCCAGTTCGCCGCCACCCCCGTCGATCGCACCTTCCCCTCGGTGCTGGTCGTGCCGGCTCTGGCGATCCCCTTCGCCGTGGCATCGATCGCCCTCAAGGCATGGCCGATCCGCTCCGGCGCAGCTCGACTGCTTTCCGCGATCGCCCTGGCGATCTGGGGGGTCTCCAGCCTCGATGTGCTCACCGCTCCCGTACTCCCTTCGGCCCTGCCCACCTCGGTGGAGCGAAGCCTCGTCGCCATGGTGTTGGTGAGCGCGGCCGTGCTCACCGTGATCACCATCGTGGACACGGTCGTCCCCAGGACCGCTCACCTTCAGGATGTTGCCGCGGCCGACTGAGGCATCGCGCGGGCGGCACACCGATAGGCTCATCCGGCCATGACGACGGTGAGCATCATCGTGCCGGTGTTCAACGCCCTGCCCGATCTCAGGCAGTGCGTGGAGAGCATCCTTGCCCAAACCCACCGCGACCTGGCGATCATCCTCGTCGACGACGGGTCCACCGACGGTTCCGAAACGGTGTGTGACGACTTCGCCGCCGGCGACCCCCGCGTCACCGTGATCCACCAACCGAACTCCGGGGTGTCGGCTGCCCGCAACATCGCTCTTACCGGGGCGACGGGCGAGGCCGTGATGTTCGTCGACGCCGACGATTGGATCGACCCGGAAGCCTGTGCTCAAGCATTGGTCCACTTCGAGCAGTCGGCCGTCGACCTGGTGATGTTCCCGTATGTCCGTGAGTTCGGATCGATGAGCCTGCCACGGCACGTGTTCGACGGCGATCGCGACTGGACCGGTGAGGAGGCACTGGAGGGCCTGCAGCGGCGCATCGTCGGGCTGGTCGGCGCCGAGCTCCACGATCTCGAGGCGGGGGACTCCCTGGGCGTCGTCTGGGGAAAGCTCTATCGCCGCAGCGTCATCGCCGCTCATCGGCTCGACTTCATCGACCTTGCGGAGATCGGTTCGGGCGAGGACGCCCTGTTCACGCTCGGCTTCTTGCGGCACGCCCGACGGGCGGTGTACCTCGACCGGTGCCTCTACCACTACCGCCGGACGAGCCATACCACGATCACCCGGCGCCACCGACCCGGACTCGCCGATCAGTGGGAGCGGGCGTTTGCCCGCTGGGGGGAATTCACCACGAAGCGTCGAAATCCCGAGGAGTTCCGCGCAGCGCTCGACAACCGCATCGCGTTGAGCCTGATCGGCCTGGGCTTGAACGAAGCGCACCTCGACAACCCACGCGCGGTGCGCGCCCGCATCTCGATGCTGCGCAGGCACCTGGCGTCGGACACGTACGCGGGACCGGTGCGTCGGCTCCCCATCCGATACCTGCCGCTCAAGTGGCGCCCATTCTTCGTGCTGTGTCGGTACCGCCTCACGGCGCTGCTGTACCTGCACCTCGTCGTGATCCGCCGCCTCATGCGACGCCGTACCGCCTGAGTCAGAAGCGGGGCACCACGCCGGCGCGCCAGGCAATGGCCGCAACCGCGAGTGAGAGGGCACCGACCATCGCCATCGCAGCGATGGTCGCCATCCACGGGCCGAGCGTGGAGCCCGACACCACTCCGACCACACCCCACCCGATGGCGACGAAGGCCGCCCAGATGGGAAGGGTGATCGCCCAGTAGCGACCGACCGGCACCCCGACGCCGCGGCCGACCACGATCACTTCGACGACGGCTTCGAGGGCCGAGAACGAGACGATCGCCACGGCCACGCCGGTGGCGGTGGCGCCTTGTCCCAGCACGATGCCGACGATGAGGGCCACGACGGCGCTCCACACCGACCGCACCGCGATGATCCCGGTCCACCGTCGGAAGTGACCCCGAGCCTTCACCAACTGCTCGACCGCGGCCTGCGCTGCCTGCCCCGGGGCCACCGAGGCCAACAGCATCATCGCCGGCACCGCATCCTCCCAGCGCCCGCCCCAGAGAATCTCCTCCAAGGAGTACATCGAAGCGATCAGAGCTGCCGCCGCCGCACCTCCGACGAGGGCGAGCAGAGTGCCCGCACGAAGAACCCCAGCGGCCTGACGTTCATCGCGCTCGGTGACGATCTGCGAGAGCGCTGGGAACAGGACGGTGCGAGCCACCCCGGTGAGCAGTGTGTTCAGGCGGAGCACGAGTTGAAAGGCGAAGTAGTACAACCCGACCACGCGCGTCGGGATGAAGAGACCGAGCATGAGGAAGTCGATGCGTCCCACGGCCTCGGTGGCGATCTCCCCGGCCAATGGCCATCGGGCCATCACCGCCGCCTCCCGCGGCGTCGTGACCTGTACTGCCGGGCGCTCGTCTGCGACATCGCGCGACAGCGCCCACACCATCACCGTGTACACCACCGCCTGCACCTGGATGCCGATCATCACGCTCATGGCGCCGAGGCCGGCGGCAGCCAGGATGATGGCGACGACGTAATGCGCCACCGCGGAGGCAAGCAGGGTCCAGGCGACGCGGCCGAACTGGAGTCGGGCCTGAAGAGTCGCCGTCGCCATGGCGGCATACGGCTTCACCGCAAGCGTCAGGGCATTGACCACGATGAGCCACTGCAGGTCGGGCTCATCGAGCAGGCGGGCAGCGAAGGGTGCGATCGCCGCCAGCGTGACCGTGCACAGCGCCGCCGCCCACAACCCGGCGCGCATCACCGGGGTGCGAATGCGGCCGATCTCGGTCGGGGTCCGCTGCGCCATGAGCGTCGAGATCCCAAACCCGGCGAGGCTGCTCAGGATGAGCGAGATCGACACGACCAGGGCGATCAGTCCGAAGTCGTGGGCGGTGAGAAACCCCGCCAGCACCACCTGGGCCACCAGACCGACCGCGATCTGGATGCCCAGCGAACCCCCGATCCACAACGCCCCCTCGGCCGTAGCCCGGGTCAGCGACGGCTGATCGTCGATGCTCATCGTGACGGGGAGGGTAGGTGGGGTCGCGACGTTGGGCCGCGAATGGGCAATGGGCGAAGAGCAATGGGCAATGGGCAATGGGCGAAGAGCGAAGAGCAAGCGCGTCCGACCACCACGACGGGATCTGAGCGCATTGCCCATTGCGGAGCCGACCGATAGGTCGGCGACCTTTGCGG